>JACDGI010000764.1 GCA_013821665.1 Anaerolineae bacterium | reverse complement strand
GTCTACAGCCATGCCGATTGGGATCACTGTTGGGGTACTTCTGGATTAATCGCCGATACCGTTATCGCGCACGAAGCCTGTGCTAAGCGTTTCCGCAGCGGTGATGTGGCAAACCGCTTAGCTGAAAAACAAACCGAAGCACCGGGGCAATGGGATGCGGTCAAACTGATCCCGCCGACCTTGACCTTCACCAAAACGCTCACAGTGGATTTGGGTGGCGTGCTGGTCGAACTCCATCATTTACCGGGGCATACCGAAGATTGCATCGTCGCATGGATACCACAGTGGGGCGTGCTGCTGGCTGGTGATACGGTCGAAACACCGCTGCCCTACTTCAATACCGAAAGCGCCGCCTTGCTGCCTCAATGGATCAGCGCCTTGGAAGGGTGGGGCACTACACCCCGTATGAATGTGGTTGTTCCCGCACATGGCGAGGTCGGAGATCGATCACTGATCGAACGCACAGTCACTTATTTGCGGGATGTGCAGGCCGGTAAAACGCCAATTGTTCCGGCTGATATGACCGCCTTTTATAGCGAAACCCACACCAAAAATCAGGCGTTGATGCAGTCACACCCTTAACACGCGACTGGCAAAAAGCCGCAATAAACCCTCGTGAACCTTTATGATAATTACTATGCCGTAATGTTGAGTATTGACCCTATGCACAACCTGATGGGTGTGTGATACTCAACATTAGTAGGGTACAAATCGTCTTGGTCTCCACTGCACATTGAGCTTATTTTTCACTTCTGCACTGTTTTCCATCAGCAATCTGCTCTATCAATTTCATATCTGTATCACTCTTAGGAGAAGCACAATGGCAACCAAGCTATATGTCGGAAATTTGTCGTATGACACCACAGAAGATCAAGTTCGTACCCTGTTCGCACAGGCTGGCGAAATCTCTGAAATCGCCTTTATCATGGATCGTGACACGGGCCGCCCTAAAGGGTTTGGCTTTGTGACCATGGCTACTGAAGAAGGCTCCAAAGAAGCCATCAAGCGCTTCAACGGTTTCACGATGGACAATCGTGCCTTGACCGTCAACGAAGCCAAGCCCCGTGAAGAACGCTCGACTGGCGGCGGTTTCGGTGGCGCAAACCGTAACAGTTCAGGTCCTCGTGGTGGCAGCGGTGGTAATGGTGGGCGCGGTCGCTTCTAAGACCCGCTTCCTCAATTAGCATTCTTGATAAACAGTGTGGGTGTAAAAACCTGCACTGTTTTTATTTAACGTCACTTATAGATAAGCTACCCCTGTTCATATACACAAGATGCTGTTTTGAATGGCCTTAAAGTCCCTCGCCCTGAGGGAGAGGGATTTAGGGTGAGGGTGCCATAACTGTTTTTATTTACCTCAACAGCAGACTTACTTTAAGATCGTGTCCGACAAATAATCACTTACGATCTTTAAAGACCCGTTGTGATCATCACGGAAACGATTGCCCCTATACGCGCGTGTGTGGCTGTGGGACACTCAACACACTAGGGCATACACTGTTTGGGTCCCCACTGCACATTGAGTTTTCTTTTTCACATCTGCATTGCTCACCACATCTGCCAATCTGCTCTATCCTTTCCAGCCTGTTTATCGAGGAGACTGCCCATGACCACCGAGCTCTATATTGGCAACTTATCGCGCAATACCACCGAAGATGAAATTCGCACCATGTTCGAGCCAGCCGGCGAAATCACCGAAGTGACCGTCATGCTTGACCCTGAAACAGGCAATTCAAAAGGCTTTGGCTTCGTCAACATGAAGACGTTTATCGCTGCTAATGAAGCGATCACCCGCTTCAACGGCCAAATGTTGGACAACAACAAATTGACGGTGCAAAAATCCGGCAAGATTCTAGGGCTGCCACTGATGGGCGCAGCCGGTGGATCGCTGCGCAACTATCGTCAGGGTGGGCGCGGACGCATCTAGGTTCACCGCTTCAACTTTCCAATGAAACAGTGTGGGCATAAGCGTACACTGTTTTTTATTTGTATTATGACAATTGTCATGTAATTAACATTACACATAATAAATATTTAAAATCAACTTCCAGATTACACTAAGGACGATAACAGTAATAATCGAGGAGATTACGAAATGTTTTCGAAGCTTCCAGTTCGTGTCATAGTCTTATTAGCTTTTTTCACGTTATTAGTCGGCAGCAGCGTTTTGGCCGATGATGGTCGTATCAACCGCGCACCGTATCATTTCGGCGGTGATACTCTGTTTTGCAACCAGGAAAAGGGCTGCACCCTCCTTAACAAAGAAGGTCACGACTTAGCCAACTGGCCGCAAGACGACATCGCCACCGCTTTCGCCGCCAGCGATCAATCCGGTCAGAACACCAAGGTCAAGGGTGAAGGCAAGGGCACTTATGGCCCCATGCAGTTGTGGGCCGTCAGCCCGGACGAAACCACCGGCAACAACAAACTCTGCTTGATTGGCTTTGACGAATGGGGCAAGCAGAATGACATGTGCTTCGAAGTCACCAAGGACACGCACTACGAACAAGCACCGCTGCCTGTCACCGAGGCCGATCACTCTTGCGACCGCTGGTCAGTTGGTGACTGGGTCGAACTGATTGCCGACCACAGCAAATATGGTGAAATTAATTCGATTGATCTGAGCAACCACATGGTCAACTTCGGCAAAAGTGAGACTGTTGCCAAGTGTTCTGAAATCGAACTTGGCCCCCGCTAAACGATCCCAACCGTCACGACAGGGTTCATAACACAACACGCATCGATGTTGAAGTCGAGGGGATAACACTTAATCCCCTCTGAAAATGAACCTCTGCTGTTTGGATTACTGCCTTAATGTCTATGATGATGAACAGTGCGCCATTGCTCGCACTGTTTTTATCTCTAAAAATTGTCGAATAATTAAGAAATTAAAATGTAAAGTATTGAAATTAATTTTCAGTTTATACTGAAATCAATAACAGTAATAATCAAGGAGATTTCGAAATGTTTTCACAGCGTTCAATATGCGCTTTCGTACTATTAGCTTTCTTTACTCTGTTAGTTGGCAGCAGCGTTTTGGCAGATGATGGTCGCATCAACCGCGCACCCTACCACTTTGGCGGCAACACATTATTTTGCAGCCAAGAAAAAGGCTGCACCCTCTTAGACAAAAATGGTTACTTCCTCGCCAACTGGCCAGAGGCTGATATTGCTGCTGCCTTCGCCGCGACGGATACTTCCGACCAGAACACCAAAATCGATGGTGACGGGCAGGGCACCTACGGCCCGATGCAGTTGTGGTCAGTCAAACCGGATAGTGACAATGGCAACAATAAGCTGTGCCTGATCGGTTTTGACGAATGGGGCAAGCAGAACAGCATGTGCTTCGATGTCACCAAAGACTATCACTTTGAACAAGCGCCGCTGCCAGTTGTCGAAAAGACTGCCGTGCCATCTGAATCGACAAGTGAACCGACATCTACGGCTACACCACCGACCCCAACACCGCCGACACCTACACCACCCACACCCACGCCGCCAACGCCCACGCCACCCACACCTACGCCGCCGACACCTACACCCTGTTTGCCTTCTGTGATACCGTGCGTCCCTTTCTAAACTTTGCACGACAAATAGGAGCGAGCGCATCGCTCCTATTTTTTTGCTTATTTCCTATTTTCAAACGCGACCTTCGTTCATCAATTTACAATAATTTCCACCACTCCTAACACTGCCTTGTTGTAGGGACGGCATACATGCCGTCCGTTACACTTCGCGTGGCCGATGTCGATTAGGATGAAGGGGCTAAC
>JACDGI010000763.1 GCA_013821665.1 Anaerolineae bacterium | reverse complement strand
AATCAGCACATTGATCGTTACTGGCAAAAAGAAAATCACAATGGATGAGGTCTCGGTCGAACGAGTTGCACCTTATGCGGCGGCAGATGCGGCTATCACGTTCCGATTGGTGGGCTATTTGCGTCCTAAGCTCGAAGCCCTTGATCTAATGACACTCTACAACGATTTAGAGATGCCGCTGATTCCGGTGATCTCGGCTATCGAACGCAAGGGTGTGGTCCTCGATACGACATATTTGCGGGATTTAAGTACCAAACTCAATGGAATGCTAAGCCAACTTGAAGAGGATATTTACGCAGTCAGCGGGCAAGGCAAATTCAACATCAACAGCCCCAAACAGTTGAATGATATTTTGTTCGACAAGCTTAAACTCCCAACTGAAGGTTTAAAAAAGACTACACACGGCTATTCTACCGATGCCAATGTATTGGACTCCCTAAGTGGACAGCACATTGTGGTTGATAAGATTCTGGAGTACCGCGAAGTCAACAAGCTCAAGGGAACATACGTTGATACTTTGCCGGAGTTGATCAATCCACACACTGGACGGGTGCATACCAGTTACAATCAGGCGGGAGCGGCAACCGGACGGTTGAGCAGTAGTAATCCCAATTTGCAGAACATCCCTATACGTACTGAACTGGGGCGCGAAGTCCGGCGAGCATTCGTGGCGGCAGAAGGCAATAAGCTGCTGTCGGTGGACTACAGCCAAGTCGAACTGCGCATCTTGGCACATATCAGCCAAGATAAAACCTTATTGGAAGCCTTTTCGCAGGGACAAGATATTCATGCGGCTACGGCAGCGGCTGTTAACGGCATTCCGGTTGAAGAAGTGACTAAAGAGCAGCGCAACTTCGCTAAGCGGGTGAACTTCGGATTGATTTATGGCATGGGTGCTTTCCGGTTAGCGCGGGACAGCAAACTGACATTGGCAGAAGCACAGGCTTTCATCAGAACCTATTTCGAACGTTTGCCGGGTGTAGAAAAATATCTGGATGAGACGAAGCAAGCGGCTCGCAAAGGGCCGATCAAGACATTATTTGGGCGGCAGCGCGAATTTGCCATTTTGAGAAATGCGAGCGAAGGCAGCAATAAGGTGGCGATACAGGGCGAAGAACGAGTCGCAATCAATATGCCGATTCAAGGGACTGCCGCTGACATCATGAAACAGGCCATGCTTAACCTGTACCATGAACTCGAAAAAAGCTCCTTAAAAGGTCGAATGATCTTGCAAGTCCACGACGAATTGGTGCTGGAAGTGCCGGAAGCAGAAGTTAAAGAGACCAGCGCGATGGTGGTACGGGTCATGGAAGGTGCTTATCAACTGGACGCGCCACTCCGCGCAAACGCCAATGTGGGTGATAATTGGCGTGATATGAGCAGCGTATAGCCGCCAAGTTCACTATAAAAATATAGAAAACATTCTGTAATTACGTTTCGCCAGCCCATTATCTATGCTATACTCGCCACATAGCATGGTGTATTTGATTTTCAGTCTCAACAACACGGAACAACATGAAAGACTTCATTACCCTATCTGATTGGTCAACCAAAGAATTATGGGGACTAATTGATCTTGCAGTCCATTTAAAATTTGAGTGGAAATCCGGTGGGAACCGTCCGATCATGCACGGCAAAACGCTGGCAATGGTCTTCGAGAAGCCGTCGCTGCGGACGCGTGTGTCGTTCGAAGTGGCGATGAAGCAACTTGGCGGTGATGCTATACGAATTGGCCCGGATGAGGTTGGTCTGGGTAAGCGCGAGAGCGTCGCTGATGTAGCAAGAGTGCTGGCCGTTTATACGCAAGGGATCATGGCGCGAGTTTTTGATCACGAATACGTACTCGAACTAGCGAAGTGGGCTGATGTTCCGGTCATTAATGGGCTGAGTGATGCTCATCACCCCTGTCAAGCAATGGGTGATATGCTGACGATTTATGAGCATTTCGGACGACTTGAGCGGCTGAAGATTGCATATGTAGGTGACGGAAATAATGTCGCCGCTTCATTGGTACTCGCGGCAGCGCATTTTGGAATGCAGTTCACCATCGCCTCACCTGATGGCTATATGCTTTCGGAAGAGGCATTGGAAGCAGCGGCACCCATTGCCGAACGAAATGGCGGTAAAATCGAGGTATTTAATGATCCGGTCAAAGCCGTCGAAGGCGCGGATATTATTTACACAGATACATGGGTGAGCATGGGACAGGAAAAAGAAACCGCGCAGCGCATGGACATGCTTAAGCCTTACCAAGTGAATAAAGAACTGGTTGATAAGGCCGATAAATATGCGATTGTTATGCACTGCTTACCGGCGCACCGTGGACACGAAATTACAGATGATGTAGCGGACGGCACACATTCTGTCATTTTCCCGCAAGCCGAAAATCGTTTGCACATGCAAAAAGCAATTCTGGTTGAATTACTCGGTTAGTAAATGGATGCTGGATAGAGCTTATGCCCGGAAACCGTGAACTTTACGAACGCGCAATGAATATGGGCTATAACGCCGCATGGGACAAAGATTGGTCTCAGGCGATTGCTGCTTATGGTCAAGCGATTCAGGAATTCCCTGATGATCATGAAGCGCACATCAGCTTAGGGTTAGCGCTGCTCGAAGTCGGGCGTTTGGATGATGCGCTTCGGGTGTATACACGCGCACATCAGATTAACCCGACTGATCCAATTCCATTAGAAAAAAGCGCTGATGTGCTGGAAAAAGTAGGTCGGCTCAAAGAAGCTGCTCAACAGTACATCAATGTGGCAGAAATCTATTTATCGCAACGTGATCTGGATAAGGCCATATTCAATTGGCAGCAAGCCACAAGATTGACACCGGGTATGGTGGCAATCCATGCCAAGCTGGCACAAGCCTATGAACGCTTAGGGCAAAAAGCCAAATCGATCCGCGAATATCTGGTTCTAGCACAGAACTTCCAACGATTGGGCGAGAGTGACAAAGCACTACGGGCCGCACAACGAGCGCTGAAACTTGATCCCAAGAATGTAACGACATTGAACGCACTGCGGGCCATCGAAAGCGGCTCGGATATGAGTTTGCCCGCTGCTGAAAAAGATCCAAATGCAAGAACAAATGATTCAAACACGAGTACGACTAAGTTACCAATTGTAGCGGAAGCTGATCCGTTAGGGCCAATCGGCGAGACTATGACTTATGCAATGGCTATGCTGGCGACGTTCGTGATGGAAGGTGGCGCACTTGACGCTTCCGGCGGCGATGCCTTGCAGGCGTTAGAATTGCAGCGGCAAGCGATTAACGATCAAGCGATACAGGCTTATCAACGTGCTGAGGCACGCATGAACCACCCGGCGCTCAAAATGAATTTGGGTGGGCTGCTTGTCCTGACAAACCGGAATGAAGAAGCCATTAAACATCTGGGGGAAGCGGCTATGCATCCCCAACTGGCGCCAGGTGCTTTCCATGCGTTGGGCAAAGCGTACTTCGCGATGAATAAGCACAAACAAGCGATCAATTATCTATTGCAAGCGGCACAGGCAGTCGATTCGGCACATGCGATGTCCAGCGAGACGGATATGCAAATTGCCGACTCGTATGAACATCTGCTAGAGGTTTTGCAGAACCGTCCAGCCGAAACTTTAACGGCAATCAACAAGCGCTTTAACGATTTACTGACTGGCAAGGAATGGAAACAGCGCATCGGTGAAACACGCCGCCAACTAGAAGATACTTTACGCAACCAAGGTGAACAAGGTGTCGTCGATATTCTGGTGGCAACCCGCAGCAATGAAT
>JACDGI010000762.1 GCA_013821665.1 Anaerolineae bacterium | reverse complement strand
AGTCTACAGCGCGAAAACAGGCATCTACAGGGCCAGTACCAACCGCAGCGACAATCGATTCCTCGCCCTGAGCATTCTTCATTTTGGCGGTGGCAGTAGGCATCCCCATCGTGCCGCAGGTTACCTGAATATCAACCAAGCTGAAAATTTCTTCCGGCCCATGAAATTCATCCGCAATTAGGGCCTCTAAATCGGCATCGGTGACGGTTTTCTTGGCATCTGCCAAATCTTTAAAGCGGGCAAAGACTTGGTTTAAGGCATCACCTTCAACTTTGTAACCCAATTCATCCAAGCGGACTTTCAAGGCATGGCGACCGCTGTGCTTGCCTAAGACCAAACGGCTTTGCGTCAGGCCGACTGTTTCGGGGGTCATAATCTCGAAGGTGGTAGCGTTCTTCAACATACCATCTTGGTGAATACCTGCTTCGTGGGCGAAAGCGTTTGCGCCAACAATCGCTTTGTTCGCCTGAACATGCATACCGGTGTAGTTGCTAACCAAACGACTGGTCTTCATGATTTCGCGGGTGTTGATATTGGTCCGCAGACTATAAAACTTAGAGCGCGTATGGATCGCCATAACAACTTCTTCGAGACTGGTGTTACCTGCACGTTCGCCAATTCCATTGATGGTCACTTCGACCTGTCGCGCACCGGCGAGAACACCCGCCAAAGAATTTGCTGTCGCCAGCCCCAGATCATTATGGCAATGGACTGACCAGATGACTCCGCTGCCCGGGCCACCACCGGGTGTTTCGGCAATCAGGTTGCCCATGAATTCGCCCCACTCTTCCGGGGTGACGTATCCAACCGTATCCGGGATATTCAAGGTGGTTGCACCTGCCTCGATGGCAACCGTACAGGCTTCAACCAGATATAGCAAATCGGTACGTCCGGCATCCATCGGGCTAAACTCGACATCAGCACACAAACTGCGTGCGAATGAAACACCATCGCGGACTATCTTTAGACCATCGGCACGCGTTATGTTACTGATGTGGGTCAAATGAATATCCGACATACCGAGGAAGGTATGAATACGGGGCTTAGCCGCACCTTTCACGCCTTCCCAGCAGGTTAGAATATCTTTTTCACGAGCGCGAGCCAGACCGCAAATGATGGGGCCATTAGCCGTGCCGACTTCCTGAGCGATACGCTGCACCGCAGCCAAATCATCCGGTGAAGCTGCCGGAAAACCAGCTTCGATAATGTCTACATTCAAGTTGGCGAGTTGGCGGGCAATCTCCAACTTTTCGGCGCTACTTAAGGTTGCACCGGGGCTTTGCTCGCCATCACGCAGGGTGGTATCAAATACGCGAACTAAATTGTCATCCATCTTTACCGACATGTTAGGGTGATCCTCTCTAAAATAGGGTCATGCTTACGAATGGTTACTGGTATAAGGTCAGCAAGGCCATCTTCGGGCATTAGACCACCCCCTTTCGGATAACTACACCATCGTCATCTTCCATGTGGTTCATTCCTAAAAACACTTACAAATGGTGTCGGTTCGTGCTTAAAGTCAGACATACAACGATAAGATTAGCTACCGGAACTGGCATCTTGCTTGATGCGCTTAGCGTGCAAGAAGGGCATCATATCGCGCAAGTTCGCGCCCACTTCTTCAATGAGCAAGTTGTGCTCTTTGTTACGGCGTGGGATAAAGTTCGGACGACCATTCTTGACTTCGGCAATCCACTCGCGGGCGAAGGTGCCGTCTTGAATACGGGTGAGAACACCAGCAAACTCTTCCTTGACCATGCTTTCAACCTGATCGCCAACCACATAACCACCATATTCGGCGGTGTCGCTGACGCTGTACCACATGTAGCTCAAGCCACCTTGATAGAGGAGGTCAACAATCAGTTTGAGTTCGTGCATACATTCGAAGTAGGCAACTTCCGGTTGGTAGCCAGCCTTAACCAAGGTTTCGAAAGCGGCGCGGATGAGACCGGTTACACCACCGCACAAAATGGTCTGTTCGCCGAACAAATCGGTTTCGGTTTCTTCTTTGAATGTGGTTTCGATTACACCGGCACGGGTGCAGCCAATGGCTTTGGCGTAGGCCATGCCCAGCGCGTGAGCCTTGCCAGTCGCATCTTGATGAACAGCCAATAAACCGGGTGTACCTGCACCATCTTTAAAGACTTCACGCACACGGTGACCGGGAGCCTTAGGCGCAACCATTGTCACATCAACATTTGCAGGGGGCTTAATTTGGTTGTAGTGAATGTTGAAGCCATGAGCGAACATCAACATGCTGCCGGGTTTGAGGTTCGGTCCAATATCGGCAGCATAGACTTCAGCTTGCTTGGTATCGGGAACCAAAATCATAACCACGTCGGCCTGCTTGGTCGCATCGGCTACCGAAAATACTTCCAGCCCATCGGCCCTGGCTTTTTCCGCGCTTTTGCTGCCTTCATGCAACCCGACCACCACTTTTACGCCGCTGTCTTTGGCATTCAAGGCGTGGGCATGCCCCTGACTACCATAACCAATGATCGCTACTGTTTTGCCGTTAAGCAGCGAAAGATCCGCGTCTTTATCATAAAACATCGTTGCCATTTAAATCTGTCTCTCCATATATAAGGGCAAAGGCCCTTTTCGCTTGATGAACCTCAATCAGGTTTATCATTATGCCGTAATTGTAACCAAAGTTAATAGTTTCGCCGCCCCCGAAACAACGCACCGGGGATTTGAAAGCGGTAATTGGGCTGCACATCCATTGCATTGTGTACTTCACTGGGTGCACCATCAAATAAAGTTTTGAGAATGGCAACGTTCGCAGGCGGTGTTGCCATCCGAGTTACCCACGAGTCAAAGTCGAGTGGGAGCTGCCATGTGAAAGGGACTTCTGAGGTAAACCCTGCATCGTGCAGCATGGCAGTCCACTGTGAAATGCTGTGATCGCGCACATGAGAAGGATCACGCAGGAGTTCAACCGTTTGCAAGAAAGTATCGAGCGTGGGATCTTCCGCCGCAACAATGTCGCTCAGAATAAACTGACCATTGGGTTTCAGGACACGCTTGAACTCTGCCAAAGCATGAGCAGGATGAGGCCAGTGATGAGCGCTATAACGTGAGACAACCACATCAAACGATGAATTAGCGAATGGTAGGACTTCAACATCACCCTGACGTGTCGAAAGATTGATGATGTGTCGTTCAGCGGCTAAACGTTCAACCTGTTCAAGCATTGAGGCTGTAAGATCGTAGGCAACAACATGCGCGACATGCGGCGCAAAAGCCAACGCTGTATGCCCTGCCCCGCAACCTGCGTCAAGTACTTGTTCAGCGTCCGTAAGGTCAGCAATCTGTACCATGCGATTCAAGTCCTCACCTGAAGCGTGAACTGTGCTGGTCGCGTAATTGACTGCGACATTACCGAACTGCTGTTGAACCGAGGCCTTTACATCCTGCATCATCCATCTCATTTCTTAAACTAAACGAAACTACACACCCGTTGCATCCAAATTACTGCTGGCAATCGGAACATTGATGGCTGGCTCGTAGTCGCTATCCAAAATACGGATACCACGTCCCATCGCCACAACACCTGTCCGAACCATTTCCATGATGCCAATTGGCTCAAGTTCGGAGATGAGTTCCTCAACAATACTTTCCTGCGCGGTGATTTCGATGATCGCCACCTTAGGACCAATATCAACAATACGGGCGGGATAGCGATCACAAATCATGGTCACGCCATTACGCGAGTCCACATCATCGGTACGTACCTTAATGAGCGCCAAATCGCGGCTGACGAATGGTTCTTCTGAAATCAACTTC
>JACDGI010000075.1 GCA_013821665.1 Anaerolineae bacterium | reverse complement strand
AGACTCTTGTCGGTTATGTCCTACCACATTATTCAGTTAGAAATCCCTCCACTGTTTAATGGGGTTCTACCATGAAACCACAGATTAGATTACTAAGAAGATAGCGAGTACCAGATAAATCACAGCAATAATGCGCGAAAAGCGAACCATTGCAGCCGTGTTTTGTCCACCTTCGACATAACCGGATATGGCGAGGAAGCGCTGCTTGGCAAGTTCACCGAGGATGAACATCACAGCGAAAATGATGGGCAGGGTGATTTGAGTCGGTACGCGTAAAAGCGCAAACAAAAGGGCGACATGCCCCAGTGCATTTACAATCGAATAAATAACAGAAATGATTTCCTTCTGTGTAATACGCATGAAAACCACGCCAATCATCGCCAAGGCCAAAACCGCAACCAGAATGGTGGCGGCTAAACGTGGACTGCCACCAATGGTCAACGCACTAACTGCGCTTGAGTTAAAGAAAGCGATAAATCCCGCGACGATGCCAATAATTTTAAGACCGGTTTCGAGCCATCCCCAAAAACCCCAATCCGCGACGTGCCAACCTGCTGCTGCCTGCTGTTGCATGATACTTTCTCCTATTTACCCCTACATTTACCGATATATGATGTGCTTCGCGTGAACCATGTTCCTTGGATCTGCTAGATATTACGTTTTATGCAGACCTGATGTGAGCATTTCGAGGGCTTTGGCAGACATGTCGTGAATGCGTTTTTCGTCAAAGTTAGGCATCAAAATGGCAATCGACACGACACCGTGTAAGAGCGCCCATAAAATATCACCGGTGCTGGTGGGATCACCGGGGCGCAGTATGCCCGCCTGCATGGCATCCTCAACCACTTTGCGCCACAGATCGAAAATTTCCAGAATAGGCTGCGGCGTATTTTCAGGCGCACGCGCCAAATAATCGGGACGCTGCATAAACATCAGTTGATAGTGAGCGGGATTTTGTACGCCAAAGCGGATGTACGCTTCACCGATACGGGTCAACCGTTCGCGAGCATCGGTGACAGCGGCAGCCTCCGCCAGCATCGTCGCAAAACGTACCACGCCCTCTTCCATGATGGTAAAGAGAATCGCGTCCTTATCCTGAAAATAGAGATAAATTGTGCCGGGTGAATAGCCAATTTTCTCGGCCACCTGCCGCAGCGAAAAATTATGGTAGCCATGCGCAAGGAACAGCTCGGTAGAGGCGGTCAAAATGGCTTGACGCACTTCCTGCTTCTCTTGTTTACGCCGCTGTTGGCTGGCTTCACGCAAGCGCTGGTTACGCGTTTCGCTACCTTGTTTTTTCATGGCACCAATCGATTTACTGAACAGTGTTCATTAGATTACCGCTGTTCAATGAGATTGTCAAGAAGATTAGATAGCGTGCGTGGCATTAAAATAATCGAGAGTGATACACGAACGTGATTTTCCTACACAGTGTCCAATTGTTTGATGGAAATTGGTAGTGGATGCCCGAAGGTTTCGACACTATGACGGATTATAATGAGGCACGCACTTAGAATTATTAACATCGTTGGCTGCTGATGTGCAGCCTTCTCAACCGAGGTTATCATGCTCCGAACTCGTAGTTATGTCTCACAATCCGTCCAACAACTCCGGCCTTCCGGTATCCGCCGCTACTTCGACATCGCCGCGACGATGGAAGATGTGGTGTCGTTGGGCATTGGCGAACCGGATTTTGTCACGCCACGCCATATCATCGACAAAAGCATCGAGTCGCTGCGAGTCGGTCAAACCGCCTATACCAATAATAGTGGCACGATAGAGCTTCGACGTGCTATATCTGCCTACATCGAACGCTTATACGGTGTCAGTTATGATCCTGAAGATCAAATTGTAGTGACGGTGGGTGTGAGTGAGGCGATGTGGCTGGCGTTGAAGGCCATCCTCGACCCCGGTGATGAGGTTCTTGTGCCTGAACCGTGTTTCGTAGCGAACGCGGCAGCCGTTGAGATGGCGGGTGGCATCGCTGTGCGCGTGGATACCTTCGTTGAAGATGGCTTTCAGGTGACGGGCGCGATGTTGGAAGCATCGATCACCCCACGTACCAAAGCCATTCTTATCAACTATCCGAATAATCCAACCGGCGCGATCCTCACCCGCGAACGCATGATGGAAATCGCAGCGGTGGCCGAAAAATATGACTTGCTTGTGCTGTCGGACGAGATTTATGAACGGCTGATCTATGGGGTTGAGCATACCAATTTCGCGTCCTTACCGGGTATGTATGACCGCACGATCTTGATGAGCGGCATGAGCAAAACATTCGCGATGACCGGCTGGCGCATCGGTTATGTATCGGCCTCACGCGAGATTATGGAAGCCATCCGTAAGCTGCACCAATATCTGATCATGTCGGCCTCGACGATGGGGCAAGTGGCAGCAATCGAAGCGCTGACGCATGGCGAAGGTGATGTCCGTGAGATGTGCGGCGAATATGACCTGCGACGCAAATTGATTGTGAGTGGTTTCAACGAACTGGGATTAGAGTGCTTCGAGCCACATGGTGCGTTTTATGCCTTCCCGAATATCGCGGCCAGCGGCATGAACGACGAGCAGTTTTGCGAACAACTGCTGTATGAAGAACGAGTTGCACTGGTTCCCGGCAGCGCATTTGGTGCCAGCGGCGCAGGATTCGTGCGTGCCAGCTATGCAACCAGCCGCCAAAACATTGAAATCGCGCTTGAACGACTACGTCGATTCATGCGGCGGCACGGCTAACGTTAGGGCTGCTTGACCCTAAACAATTAGACAAAATATGTAGCGTCGATTAAAATATTACCGATGGGGGTGAAAGACTGCTTCACCGGCGCAGGTATTGCCGAGCATTATTGCACGGTTGTAACACTATCACCTTGAAAGCACTCTATAATCTGATTCTTCGCATGGACTCAACGTAATCGCTTCAACACGGTGATAATTTGATATGCCAACTATCCTTGTGGTAGCAGATCAACCGGACATCCGGCAAAAGCTGTGCCAGATTTATCTGCAAGCTGGCTTCATGATACTTGAAGCCGAGGATAGTGCCAGCGCTTTCAAGCTCGCCCAAAACCATTCCTTCGACATGCTTACAATTGGTCTGGAACCAACTGAGAACGCTCTCAGAAGTTGCTCAAGGTTCGCACACGAGTATAAAACGCCGATCCTCTACCTGACAACCATTGAACATATCGACGCAGTTTTAAACGCGGGCGCTCACGATGTCATCATCACGCCACACGCGCGACTGCTCCCCTACCGAACCCAACTGCTGCTTGATGCACGCGAATCGGCAGCACAGCGTCAATTGGCTGAGGCGCTGCGCGACGCTGCGGCCATGCTCAACGGCACACTCGAAATTGAGACGGTATTAGACCGCATTTTGACGCTCATCCAAGATGTTATCCCTAGTGATCTTTCGACCATGTATTTGATCGACAGCATCACCAACGAAGCCCACACCGTCCGTACCGTTTCGGCAAAATACCCTGCTCTCATCAACGATCTAGTTCAGGTTCACCTGCCGGTAAGTGAAATCGCGCATCTGCGGAAGATGATCGAAACGAAAGAACCGCTGCTTATCGCTGATACAGCAGCCATGCCAAGTTGGGTGGCTTACCCGCCGACACAATGGGTGCGTTCTGTCCTGAGCGCAGCATTACAGGTTGATGGTCAAGTTATCGGGTTTATTTTTCTCAACTCGGAACGCCCGAATGCTTTTAAGGTCATTGATAGCGAAACACTACAAATTTTCGCCAACCAAGCCAGTATCGCCATCGGCAACGCTAACCGCTATGAAGCCCGCAGCCAACACGCAGATGAGATGCGGCGGCAAGTCGCCCTGCGTACCGCAGAACTCGAACAAAAAAGCAGCCAACTTGAAGCGATCCTTGAGTCGATTGGCGAGGGTGTGCAGGGCGTTTTACTGGATGAGGATGAAGGGAACCGTTCCTACAGCTTCAGCAACGCGGCACTTTTCAACTTGTTTGGATACCAAAATGAAGAAATCGCTTCACTGGACAACCTGCGTCCAGATGACGTGACGATGAACGAATTCCATGACGTGACGAATTCCATCTTCAATACCGTTTTGCAAGAAGGCATCTGGAAAGGCGAACGGCGGCTCAAGCGTAAAGATGGCACGGTGGTTGATACTGGAATGGTGGTCACAGGACTGAAAGCCGGTGACGGACGACCAATCGGTGTGGTATCGATTTTCCGTGATCTGAGCCAACAAAAGGCGCTTGATGCCCAAAAACAACGGTTCGTCGGCCATGCGGCACACGAACTACGTAATCCGATTGCAGCCCTCAAACTACGGCTGCATTTGCTGGGAGCGCAACAGGATCGAGTCCAAAATAACGTCAGCATCTTAGAACGTATCATCTCCCATATGGAACATCTGGTTGAGGATATGTTGGATCTGACCCGCTTTGAAAACGGCATCATCACCTTAAAAGATGATGTGATTGAAATCACAAGTTTCGTTCGCGAGACCATTTTAATGATGGAATCCGAGGCCGAAACCAAAAATGTGTGGCTGATTGATCGCCTAGCCAGTGAGCCTATCTATGTGTCGATTGACCAGACACGGATGATGCAAGTGATTATGAATTTGGTTTCCAACGCCGTTAAATACACCCCTGAAGATAATTCCGTGACCATATCCGTTCAAAAAGGGAAAGCCGGAACACCCAAAGAGGGGTATATGGTCATGAAAATCATTGATACCGGCGATGGTATACCAGCCGAATATTTACCGTATATCTTCGAGCCGTTTTACCAAGTCCGAACAGGCGGGCGTGGTCTGGGGTTAGGCCTAGCGATTATCAAGGAAATTGTGGATCTGCACGGTGGAAAAATCAGCGTTGAGAGCGAAGTCGGCAAAGGCACGACTTTTACCGTCCTGCTCAAACTTGTCGATCAACCGATATAAACCTTATGGCACGTTATTCACCCATTGAATTGGCACAAGCCTTCATCCACACCGGCGAATTAGCGGATGCTTTGGAGGCGCTTAATCCGTATTTGGAAGCGAATCCAGATGACGAAACGGCGCTACGTTTACGGGCGGCAGTGTTGATGCGGCTGCCGGGTGAAGATTATGCACGGGCGGCTTTAGCAGACATCAACAAACTCGATCCCAAAACAGCCGATGACTACATCCAAGAATCGGTCATTATGCAGATGGGGTTGGGCGACTGGATGGCAGCAGTCAAGGCTACGGAACAAGCCCATGAACTGACACCAGAAGATGACCGCATCAGCGAACGACTGCTGATGCTTTACGATCAGGTCGGCGAAGTGGATAAAGCACGAACGCTGCTGGCGACACTTCCACAGACATGGCGTTGGCTGCAATTAGCGGGTGATCTAGCTCAAAAAGCACATGAGTCCGAAACGGCGATTGATCGTTATAGTGGTGCGCTGGTTTTGATCCAACAGAAGATGGACACCATCAACAATCCGATTGCCCGTAATGTGATGGGGATGATCGTGGGCAGTCGTGCGGCAGTGCAGCTTGAGGCGGGTCATCTGGTAGCCGCAGAAGCCGATTACGCGATTGTGGCGGATGTGTTCCCGAAGGATCTGAGTTACAGCTTAATGGTCGCTATAACTTATGCACTGCAAGATAAGCTGGATGATGCCGTCTGGTTGTGCCGAACCGTGCTGCGTGATGAGCCATCACTTGAAGCTCTGCTGCGCGAAAAAGCTGCCACCTATCCGACACTGAAACCGCTGCTGGAACAGCTTGGACTGTGATTATTCCGGACGTTTGAAAACGCAGAAATAACTGCTCGTCCAACTGGCGATACCACGACCACTATCCGCTGCCAGAATATCCGCGTTTTTGCCGACGACCACCGGTTGCATATGCACCAATTCCCAACCATCCTGACCATAAGCATCCAAACGGGGCATCATCGATTCGGGCGTATTACGGGGTACACCGTTTTTCCACGATTTAATTTGTTCCAAATAATCCATTACCGGTTCGGCTTCAGCTTCCACAAACACGGATAAATATTCCCATTTTTGACGCTGTGCCATGATAATCTCCTCTGAAATAACCTGCCCAATTATAAAGATTTATGAGTAAAAGTGGTTAGAAGCCATTTGAAAAGTGCTACTCGTTAAAAAGATACCATACAAAGGGTCTGGAAAATTTGAAGCTGTTCTTCAGGCGAGGGACGGTGGTATGTTATTGGGGTTTTGGCCTCTTAAAGAGGCGATAACCAGTCAACCTTGAGGAGACGACAGCGGATTTTTGCCTGCTTTGCAGGTGGAGCAGGTAAAAAAGGGCTGTTTTGAGGCCATTTATGAAGATAACGTTTGGAAGGTGAAACCGTATTCAAACCATCAAAACCGAAAAAGTGTGGTAGAATTTTTGTTCTTAATAACCCCACCCCTAAATCCGTTCCCTAATGACTTGGGAAGGGGCTTACAAGACTCAGGTAGGTCACAGAATGCCATTTGCCAAGAGAAGGCATTATAGGACACATTCAAGAGCAGCTTGCAACGCTATTCCATCCATTGATTTGCAACCCGACTTTTCAAACGGCCTCTTAGAAGTTTTAGATGACGATTAAAGATGGCGGTCGTTTGCCAGATTGTGCGCTAATATGGACACTAACTCTCGTCGGTTGAACGTTATTTTCTTCGAGGAAACCAGCTATGACTTTTGCAACCACTCCAGATGGTGTTCGGCTGTATTATGAAACTCTTGGCGATGGTGAAGAAGTTTTATTGTTTGTCAGCGGTCAAGCGGGCGATCATCACGATTGGGATGCCATCCGTGAGGATTTTGCCAAGAAGTATTTTGTGATTGTCTACGATAATCGCGGCACAGGGCAAAGTGATAAACCTGAAACTCCGCCCTACTCCACGCGCGGATTTGCCGCAGACGCTGTCGCCATCCTCAATGATTTGGACATCGAAAAAACCTATGCCTATGGTATTTCAATGGGCGGGCGCATTTGTCAGTGGCTCGGCATCGATTACCCTGAGCGCATCGGTGGCTTGGTTCTAGCGGCGACCACACCGGGCAACGCGCACGGCATCCAGCGACCGGCAGATGTCGATGCGGTCTTATCGAGCGGGGACATTGTTAAACTGACGAATGAGCTTGTTTCGCCGGAGTGGGCGGCCAAACATCCCGAATTTACGGCTTACATTTTGAATAAAGCCAAGAATCCGATCCCTAAATATGCCCAACAACTTCATTATCAAGCCAGTGAAGGCCATGACACTTGGGATTTATTACCCACTATTCAAGCGCCAACGCTCGTCATTCACGGCACGAATGACCGCGTCAATGTGACGGCTAATGCTCCACTTCTGGCAGGACGTATCCCCAAGGCCGAACTGAGTCTGGTCAAAGATGGGCGACACGCTTTTATTGAAGAGTTCCGTGAGGAAACCACACCGATAGTGATGGACTTTCTGGCACGACATCCGTTGTTCGGCTAAATGTGGCCACAAGTATCGCACCCTTACACACACGTTGTGAGAATGATTATTCGTTGGGCACATCCCACGAGTCGAACGGATCGAGGAAATAACGCCATTCCTCCCATCCCTTCACCATTTCGGACTTGGTTAAGAGGCACTTATCAAGCGTTTTCTTCACTTTGGTGTGGTTCATATCCGCGCCGATGACCACCAATTCCTGACGACGATCACCGTATTCGCCTTCGGAGACACTTGCAATCTCAGTGAGGAAGTCGGGATCTTGCGGCCATTCACTCTTGGGAACAGCGGCCCACCACAGACCAGCGGCTTCCAAGGCAACGACCTCGCCAGCCTGTGACCAGTAGCCAATGATGTTGTGGCGGGTTGCCATCCAGAAGAGTCCTTTAGAACGTAGGACACTATCAAGATCAGCGCCTTCGAGGGCATCCATCAACCGTTCCGGATGAAAAGGTCGGCGGGCGCGATAGACAAAACTGCTGATGCCGTATTCATCGGTGGCCGAGTGGTTGTGGCCGTCTTGCAGCCATTCGGGAAAATCAGCCGCGCGATTGAGGTCAAAACGTCCGGTGTTCATAATGTCACGGGGCGAGACCTGCCCCATGTGGCTGCGAACAACGGCAGCAGTCGGATTCAGATGATGCAGTGTGGCTTCGACCCGCGCCAATTCATCAGCCGTCACCAAATCGGTTTTGTTGAGGACAATAACATCGGCAAATTCCACCTGTTCTACTAATAGTTGGGCAATCGTGCGATCATCATGCTCGTCGAGGCCGATGCCACGCTCAGCAAGTTCTTCCGCCGAACCAAATTCACGCGGGAAGTTATAAGCATCCACAACCGTGACCATCGTATCAAGGCGGGCGAAATCCGATACTTGAACGCCATTATCATCTTCCAAAGAAAAGGTTTCAGCTACAGGCAGCGGTTCCGATATACCACTGGATTCGATTAGCAAATAATCAAAGCGTCCGTCTTTCGCCAGCTTGCCGACTTCGACCAGTAAGTCTTCGCGCAGTGTGCAGCAGATGCAACCGTTGGTCAGTTCGATTAATTTTTCCTCGGTACGACTGAGGGCAGCTCCGCCATCCCGAATGAGACGGGCATCAATATTGATCTCACTCATGTCATTGACGATCACGGCGACCCGCATTCCTTCGCGGTTGTGCAAAATGTGATTGAGGAGCGTGGTTTTACCCGCGCCCAAAAAACCGGATAAAACGGTAACAGGCAGTTGTTTGGTCATGGTTGATTTTCAAATATGGGAAAAAGCGAGACGTGCGCCTTAATACCCCTTGCGCTCCATCTCAAGCGATTCGAGGATTTGTTGGGCGTGCGATTTTTTGGATTTGGTGACGAGCGAACCTTCAAACAAGGCGGTGAGTACGGTGGGGTCGATGCCACCTGCGCTGCCAATGACCACCATTTGGATATGAGGTTTCTCGTCGCCCCACGGTTGGTCAACCATCAGCGAGCCGCGCCGCCCGACAATTTGTAGGATGAAGCGATTGTCGGGATAGTCACGAATGTAGACAAAGCCCTTAGCACGGTAAATGGTAGCCGGAAGTTTATCAACCAACGCTTGCACCGAGTCCATTGAAAAAGGCTGATCACTCGACCAATTCCATGTGTTGAAGACGAGGCTGTGATCGTGGTTGTGTTCATGCTCGTGATGCTCATGGTCATGATGATGTTCATCTTCTGCCTCGTGGACGTGAACATCGGCTGCTTCGTGTCCTACAAGCTGTTCCGGCGCATAGCGTCCAACACCAAGAACCAATTCCAACGGCACATGACCAAAGGTTGTCTCGAAAATACGGGCTTCAGGCACCACATCGCGCACATAATCACGCAGACTATCCAACTGATCAGCACTAATGCGATCTACTTTGTTGAGGACGACCATATCGGCCACGATAATTTGATGACGGGCTAAGGTGAGATATTCGCCTTCGAGTGATGGGAACTGCTCGGCATCCATCACGGTGAGGATGCTATCGACGATGAGGAATTCTTGCGGTTCGGGCATCATAAAAGTCATAGCCACGGTGGCTGGTTCAGACACACCGCTGGTTTCGACAATGATATATTCGGGCGGCTGTGGGCGTTGGATGAGCCGCACTGTTTCAGTCAGCAAGTCGTCACGAATCGTGCAGCAGATGCAGCCGTTTGATAGACTGACCGTTTCGCCTTCAATGCCAACCACCAACTGTGAGTCGATGTTGACCGCACCGAAGTCATTCACCAGCACCGCAATCCGCAGGCCATGATTGCCATGCAGAATGTGGTTGAGGAGTGTGGTTTTACCCGCACCCAAAAAGCCGGTTAAAATGGTCAACGGAATCGGAAAACGAGGCGCACCAGTCATATTAACGCTCCGCAGAAATGGGGGTTTGAATGAACAACCCCCGGCACGGCGTTAGATCAATGTGTTGATCGAAATGCCGCGCCCCTTGAGGAAAGCCAAGAGACCGATTTTGTCGATGGTACGCAGTTCACCTACGGTAATCATGACACGGACGTGGCGATCCAATTCAGGCACATAAACGCGCTTGTTTTGCAAGTTGGTTTCCCATTTCTTGCGGGTGGCACGGAGTGAATGGCTGCGTGCATTGCCGAACATCGGCTTCACGCCGGTGACTTTATGTTTGCCGGGCATAAGAACTACTCCTAACAGAACCGATTTTATGAACTTTAAAGCGGAAGTTATGCCGTTTGAGCGGAAAACTCCCGATGCTTGAGTGAGTATACCACAAGGTATTTTACTAAAGAATGACGGAATTTCGCGTTCCGCATATTTCATACGAGTCAGCAGAACGGGACAATTATTGAACTTTTAGCGTAGCTGGAAGGGCGCGGAGATCCCAGAGTGTCTGGTACGCATCAACGCTGATGCGAACATCGGTTGGATGAATCGTATTTGGCAGCGAGAACCAGACAACACCCTGCGTTAGGTCATTGGCGGGAAAATTTTCGATGGAGGCGGGCAAAAAAGCGGCTTGTTGATCTGTAGGAAGAATATCAGCGAAACGTTCCGTCGCGACTTCAATACCATCGGCGTAGATGCGAACCCAGCAGCGACCCCACGCGCGGGCAGTCGAGAGTTGTATGGGGATACCATAGCGAACGAGGTCATTTTGCGGGATTTGAATCAGTGCACCGTTTAGCTGTACCTGCCCCATCAACAAACCGTCATTGTTATAAAGGGTGACGGGCGCAAGTCCTTGATGCAGACCGAGTGGCGAGTCAGGCATAAATTGCGGCAGAATCTTGACCACACCCGTTTTATAAAAGAGGACATGCACGCCGAACTGCACTGAAATAACATGGTTAGGGATATTTTCTTTATCCGGCTGATACACATTGACAGCCACAAATTTAATGCGTTCGATAGTCGAGGCAAGTTCGGGCGGAATGGATTGGAAGTAGATGATGTTGTGGTTTTCGACAGCGGTACAGCCGTTTGAAAAGTCGTTAGCTGAACGGTAAGCATCGAAGATGGCCTGTAGCTGTGTATCAGACTCATCGCCGCGCCATGTCAATTCATGGAGCAGCGATTGGTCAGCGGTTGGCCGGCAGAGTTCGTCATACCACTGCTGCACCAAATCGGCTTCGGGCGTAATTGGCTGTCCGGCGAAGCGCATCAGCGAAACGAAGAGGACGACGACAACTAAGGTGAGCATCACATTCAGATGCTTCATGGGACGTAATTCACTTGCAATGTGGCAATGTTCAGCGAAGTCAGTACGAGCAGCGACAGAACAATACCAAATAGCCAAAGTAACACGTCTATCCACCGGCGCTTGCTTGGAACGACATAAACAAAGGCCAGCGGCAAAAAGGTCAGAGTAGCAAAGCGACCAACGGCGAAGATGGCGGTCATCAGTGGCAAGAAAACACTCATCACAGTAAAGGTCAGCAATTCCCAGCGCAGCTTCCCACGCCAACAGACGACACACAAGATCCCCAATGTAATAATAATCAAGGCGAGTTGATAGCCTTCCAACCATTTGCCAAGACTAAGCTTTTGAAGGGGATCGAGCATCCCTTGAAAGCGCTCGATGATGCGCTGCCACGGCCAAATTAATCCGGTTGTACGCACATCCTGTTGAGCAGCGTAAGGTGCGAAGGGAATCGCGGTGACATCACTGACGCGGATCACCCATGCGATCAAGGCCAGTGATGGGAGCAGGCAAGCACTCAATATATTTGTCCAGAAGGCACGGTCTGTAATGGTCGATTTCAAGCCGTGCGTTTTAAGGCTGTCAATGAGAATTGAGAGGGCGAAAATGGGTAATAAAAGTGCGCCTTGAGGACGAGTCCAAACGGCGAAGGTTGCCCATAATCCAGCACGATAGGGTTGTTTATTAAACAACGCTTCGAAGGCCAGCGCCCACCACGCTAAAAATAAAGGATCGGGGTAACTCATCCAGTAGATGAAGCTGGTACCAAAAAGCGAACAGGCGATATAACACACGGCACGATTGGCAGTTGAGGAATCATAAAGGGAATTGACCAAACGCCATAGCGCCCACAAGCCAATAATTGTGCCAAACTTGTTGACGACAAATAATCCCACTTGTGTCGATAAGCCGAATACTTGGTTTTGTAAACGCGTGAGCAGTGCAGCTATCGGGAACTTGGCGCTGGTTTGTGGCGTGAAATCCGGCCCATAACCTTGATCAGCAATCCGCATCTCCCAATTCATATCCCAGTGAGCTAGGTTGCCCGCCCAATCTGGTGATGAGAACCACGGCGCTTCCGACAGTTCGGGATTGGCTTGTAAGTAAAAGGCAAAGGCGAGGCTGATGATGAGATGTAAAAGCCATAGGATTACGACGGTACGTGGGATACCCAAATTCGGAATCGAAAAGCGACGTGAGGCAACGGAAGCATTCATAGCGACTGTTCGAGTAGTTCCTGTGAACCGAGATGTTCGATGGCATCCAGTGTAAACACCACTTTGGGATACCAGATCCATGAGGTCGGCTCAACTGGATCTAAAGCACACCATGCCAAGGGCACATACAAACTCTGGATGGCGCACAGGCGGTAATCGTCCCAAAGCTGCTGCCAAGTGTAGTCGGCCACGCCCTGTGCCAGCAATTCAGTGTGATAAGTTCGGAGAATCGTCTCCTCAAAACGTTCGCGATAGGTCGGATACCACCAATGCACCATCATGTAGCTGAGATCACTGGCACCCAACCAGCAGGTCAGCGACCAATCGAATGGTTGGCGGTCGATCAAATAGGTATCGCCGTCCGTTTTAGGTAATAACCAATTGGCATTGTGGCAGTCGCCATGAATGAGCGTCAAGTGGTTGGGTGTGCGCTGCGTGCGCTTGAGCATCCAACGGGGATATTGCTCGGTCAGCGCTTCGATGAGGTGCTTTTGCTGATCCGTAATGCGGTCGCCGAGAAAGTCAAACATGGGTGGCAAACCCGCGCGGCAGGTATCGACATAACGTTTGATAACCACTTCCGTCGGCAGATCGCTGACGGTGTTCAAGTTGGACTTTTCCCACCAATAGGCATGAAGCCGCGCTAAGGTTTTCGCCATCGATAACGCGTGTGCGCTAATGGGCGGATAGGCTAACGATAGGCCGGTATGAGTCGCGGATACGTCCTCGAGCAGAATATGATAGGCACCCTTCTCGGTGTCATATTCGGCTGAGTAACAGATGGGCGTAATCTTCAGCGGTGTTTGGACGACAATTTTGGTGTAGTACTCAACTTCGCTGGCGGTCAGCGGCAGTCGTTCAGGTCGCGAGAGTTTGAGAAAGAGGGTCTTGGGCGCGGAAGCCGGAGCATCGGGGCTATAAGTGACGTTCAAAAAATAGTTCAACGAGGCTTGATGGGTTGTCGAAGCCTGTTTCACATCGGTCACATGGCCGCTGCCAAGCACACCTTTAGCACGCAAGATGTCGGTCAGCCAATCGGTGGTCAAATCATCAATCGAATGTAAAACCGTCAATATGAAATTCTCCGTATTGAAGTGTTAGTGATCTTCTGGCCCCAAGTCATCCATTTTATAACCAGTTGGATAAGTACGGATAGCCGATTGCGTGAGCAAAAAAGGTTTACGACGACGCGGCATCCATTTGACGAAGGTGGCACGTACTCGCAACGCCTTCCGCACTAACCAACGCCACCAGCGCGGCGGATGCGGGAAACCAACCGCATCGAGCAGCGCGGCATCCATCAGGGCGTAAATCGCTTGCCGGGCCAACGGATGGAGCAGTTTTGGATACCACTGAAGAAATACCTGAACTGATGACTCGGCTACCTGATGATTACTCTCGGCGTAGTGGAAATGATCACGCTCGTAGTCACGATTGAACTGCTCGAAAGCCTGAATGGTATCGGGGATATTTTGGATATTCATGCGGCGGCCAATTTCACGCCAAAAAATATAGTTCGCCAGCTTTTCGTTATTAGTAGCTTCGCGCCATGAGAGTAATCGCCCGAAGCGGCTGGGTTCAAAGACGAAGGTTGATAACACGTAGAGATAATCATCGTTGGAGATGGTGAAATGATGGTGAATCTGGTTCATACGGCGGATGGCATCGCGTCCGCGTTCGCTGTCATAACCATTCTCGGCAATCTCGGCGATGATGAGGGCAGTATCGTCGTAGCGTTTTTGTCCGTGTGCGGCAAAATGTCCGCTGCTGGCGAGTACGCCTGAAATGCTGGGCACAGCAAAGGTGCGGAACAGCGCGAATTCTAGCGAACGCTGTGTTTCGAACGGGAATTCATATTCGCCAACCCACTGCACAATTTTAAGATGGTCACGGATCGGATCAAGCGCAGCAATTTCGGGCGGTGTTTGACGTGGCTTAAGCATTCAGCAATCTCATTTCATCAGAAACGAACGTCATGTGAGTTAATGGCAATTTATGATCGAATTTGTGATAATACACAATTATTAAGGATTATTCAGCAGAATATGTAATAATGAATATAGTGTAATAAAGTGGATTTATTGCTCAAAAATCGGTACAAAATTCCATTTAGGCGTTAGATTCGTGTGTTCATCGATATGACACAAGGATGTATGAGATGCCATATGAATTCCACTGGTTTGATGCGGAACATACTATCATACAGATGGATATTTACGGAAAAGTAACTTGGGAGCAGTGGCATACGACCATTGACAAAATCGTAGAAGAAATCAAAAACACCCCTCATCGGGTAGATATTATTTTTTATGATACGGTCGGTATGCCTAAAGGTAATCCATTCCCGCATCTGAATGCAACCCATACGAAACTCGATACTAATCCCAACATGGGGTTAATAATAACAGTAAGTTCTCGGCGTATATCCAACTTCGTAGAGATGATTGTCGAGGTAATACGGCGACGTTCCGCAAGTCAAAAAATCTACAACGCGGGGTTTGTTGCTACAATGGATGAAGCACTTAGCCGAATCAAAGCCAGCCGAGCAAAAGATTAAGACAATAAATAAAATCGTCTGTATTCAAACTTATAACTCTTATTCCAAATACTTTATAAGACACGGTTGCATATTGCCATTATAAGAATAATCGCGAATGGAAGCGTCTAACGAATCTCATCAGAGGTAAAAGCCTTAGTTGCGATTATTACCCGTGCCTATGGTAAAAATCTCTGTAGATCACACTACAAAATAGACCGAATAAGGCGTGCTTATTCAGCTAATTTACATTCCTTCAATCACATCTTGCCTGCGTAACAAAATTCTTAATGCACAAATTTCACAACAAAAATTACAATATTAATTAACGGGTATCAATGGCTTCTACATTCTAAACATCATCTCTGCTGCCAACCCCAAAACAATCGCGTAAATTAGCATAAGAGGAATTTACCCATGCCATTTGAATTTAATTGGCACGATCCAGAACATACGATTATTCGGGTAGATACATTCGGTGAGACGACATGGGATGAATTTACGAAAACTGTTGATCGAATCGTGGATGAACTTTCTAAAACAGATCACCGACTGGACTTGGTTTTTAACAACCAAACCAGCATACCCAAAGGTAATCCGCTACCCCATATTCGGGCGGCCAACCGCCGAATGTCTGCATATGATGACCGCTTTGGATTACTCATTACCGTTGGCCCCCGCAGCATATCGAGTGTCATCAAAGTGATGGTGGATATTATGATGAGGGTCTACAAACTCGAACGAACTCATTTGGGGCGCGACGTAATCACAATGGAGGAGGCTCTCCATCAAATTGCCAAGAGCCGCGCCAAGGATAAAACGGCTGCGAAAACCGGTTAGCAAAACGTGTAGCGATGCGACTATCTTGGATATAACGAGATGGTCGCGTCGGCAATTTTGACTAATATGCATGGCTACGGTGTACAACTGAAATGATATTTAATTTGCCTTTGTACGTAAATTTTTTGTCTATGATTTCACCAGATAAAATCTCAAAAAATATTCGATAATCCCCTTGGCGCTGTCGCCATAATCCCTCAAAACGTTTCTCAATAAGCTTCTTCACTCCCAATACACTTGATGGATTTTCAGACTGCAATTCTGAAAGTTCATCCGGAACTTTTTCTTCAAATGTTAGCAACCATTTATGTTGCATCGCCCGCCTCTAATGTGGATTCATAACGATCATAGGCTTCATCAAATCCCATATCGCCGAAGAGATCTTTAAAAACTTTCGATTCTGCGAACTGGCGCAAGAAATCGAGATTACTGTCTGCATAAGCTTTTTCAATAGCATTCTGATTCTGCATCAGAAAAAGCATTTGATGTGATGTTAGAGTCCATTCATTCGACTCGATTTCATGTTTTACATGTTTTTGCTGGGAAATAACCATCATCGGTTCCTCAAGCCTAATTTATAACGATTGCTTTTAATTATATCACGGAGGAGTAGTTACTATTGGTCACGAATAACAGACACCAAATTTTGCTCTTCGTGGTACAATTTCTCCCACATTATAGACCAATTCACACCCTATAGGTGAGCATCCCATGACCATGAGCGACTGGAAACCTGTCATCGGTTTGGAAATCCATGCCGAACTGCTGACCAAAAGTAAAATGTTTAGCGCCTGTCCTGTCGTGGACAGTGTGGAAGCTGCGCCCAACACCGCTGTTGATCCGTTGTCTCTTGGATTGCCGGGAACGCTACCGGTGGTTAATGAGCAAGCGATCCAGTTCGGGATGATGGTTGGGCTGGCGCTCAACTGCGAGATCCCGGACATTAATCAGTTCGCGCGCAAGAGCTATTTCTATCCCGATTTGCCTAAAGGCTATCAGATCAGCCAGTATGACAGGCCGTTAGCAATCAATGGCTATGTCGATATTCAGGTCACACCGGAAAAAGGCGATACTTACACCAAGCGTATTCGTATCCGCCGCGCCCATCTGGAAGAAGATACCGGCAAATTGACGCATGTGGACAGCGGTAGTCTGGTGGATTACAACCGTGCTGGTGTGCCATTATTGGAAATCGTCACCGAGCCAGATGTCAACAGCGCCGAAGAAGCCGAAGCCTTCGGACGCAAACTGCGGGCGATTCTGCAATATTTGGGTGTGAATAACGGTGACATGTCCAAAGGTGTACTGCGTATGGAGCCGAATATCAGTGTCATGCACAAAGATGACACGGGCTACCGTGAGCGTACCGAAGTCAAGAACCTGAACAGCATTCGCAATGTGTTCCGCGCGATCAAAGCAGAGACCGAACGACAGATCAAACTGTGGGAGTCGGGTGATTCGGTCAAACGTGCCACACTCGGTTGGGATGAAGCCAAACAGAGGGTCGTTATTCAGCGCTACAAAGAGAGTGCGGATGAATATCGTTATTTCCCCGAACCGGATTTACCGATTGTCGAAATCAGCCGCGAATCGGTTGAAAAAGTACGGGCTGCCCTACCGGAACTGCCGGATGCTAAACGCGAACGCTTTGTCAAATCCTTTGGCTTGAGCCAATATGATGCGTCCGTCTTAGGCTTAGATAAAACCGTTGCTGCCTATTATGAAGAAGTAGTCGGCGCAGGGGCGAATGCCAAGTCGGTCGCCAACTGGATTATCGGCAGCCTCTTCAGCGTAATGAACAACGCCGGATTTGACCGCGAACAAGTCGGGCAGACCAAGGTGACGGCTTCCAAACTAGCCGAACTGGTTAAGCTGGTGGATGCGGGGACGATCAACAAAGGCACGGGCTTGGATGTACTGAACGAGATGTGGACGAGCGGCGCGGATGCCGCAAAAATCGTGCAGGACAAAGGTTTGGCACAGGTTTCAGACACGGGTGCGATTAGCGCGATTGTGGCCGAAGTCTTGACGGCAAACGATGCGATGGTGCAGCGTTATTTGGGCGGCGAGGAAAAACTATTCGGCGCATTGGTGGGCATGTGCATGAA
>JACDGI010000761.1 GCA_013821665.1 Anaerolineae bacterium | reverse complement strand
GTATACTCCTGCTCGTAACTGTGAAACCTTAAGAAATTTATTGCATTGCCAAGAATAGTCGAGTCGATGGATTCAATCTGATTATGCCATAGAAGTAATGCTTCAATACAATACGCCGTTTCCTCGATTGTTGATTGATCCAGATAGCCCCATCCGCCATCATCATTTTGCGTCTTAATAATCCAGTTTAGGCGCGTCTTTGCGAAATCGCGAGCCGTTTGACTCAGTGCGCGAATTGCTAAATTACTCACATAGTAAGGGGATGAGTGCCATTTGTCCCACCAATATGAGCCATTTTCATCGAAACGTTGAATAGCGTTCAATGCTTTTTGTACCCAAATTTGTTGTTTAGGGTGTTCCGGGCATGATTGAAGCGCTAGTAATAGCCGGAGGTGGGCGGCAGGAGACGGGTTCGACTCTTCGCGGTAAGTGCAAAAGTGATCATCCATCTCGAAATATTCAAAAACGTCACCTTGCGCCGGATAACCGGCCCATCGCAATAAAATGAAACTTGCAGATGTCATGTCAAGATCATGTATACGGAAATAAGTCGAAAAGTGGGCTCCTGTAATAGGCGACCAGTGCTCCCACAGATAATCAAGATTTCTTCTAATAGCCGGATGATCAGGGTCAAGTATTCCTGTCATAAATAGATGACTGAGTGACCAGACAATTTCAAAAATATCGACTGGTGCAAGCCCCGGAATACTTCCATCAGGTTCCTTAATGGATTGTAAGTAATCTAATGCTCCCTCATCTGGATGCTCAAATAAATATGCCGCTGTTGCGGCTGGTGAGCTGGCTACGGAATGATTAGCCTCAAGTACCTGATCGGATTCACCAATGGCACGCCAGAGTCCTTCCAGCGAAAACGAGAGCGCATTCATGCGCCAATCACGTTGAGTTTGCGCCAGCATACTCTGGACTTTTTTGCGGTAAGCGGCTGCATAGCGAACGGGAGGGCGGGGGATATTCATGCCAAGGTCAACAGCATCCTCTGACAATGACGCAGATATAATGGGAAATCCGACAGTATCACTATCGTCTCTACCTAATTTACCAACGAGCTTCCAGAGCGCATTTTCACCCCGCTTCACCCGACGTTCGTCTTCAACCTTATTACCCACTTCCTTCAACGCCACGATTGCTGCCAATGTGGATGCAAATCGATCGTGATAGTGCAGAAGTGAAGCTCCCCAAGTCCCATCATCGTATTGGTTTTGGCGAAGCCACTCGATACATTCTTCAAACCCATTGCCGGGATAACGATGTGCGAGACGTGCAACCCAGGCGGTATCATAGGCTACGCCACGTATCTTGCCTTGACCGAGATTTTGGAGCAGTACCTGAATCTCACTCACGAGATCTAACTGCACATCAACGTTTGGGCTCGACGTAGTCATAGCGTTGTTGGTCCTTAGTGTTATTGTTAACCATTCGTTCGGGTTGTTAAATTACAGTCTTATTATGTTTTAATAAGTCGGGTTATTAGTGAACATGAAATCTTACATTATTTATAACACGGATTGGAAGAAATGATTGAAATCTTAAGGAATGAATTAAGATCTTTACTGTTCCCTAACAATTCATTCGTTGACAAGTAAAAGTCGATTTGTATTAATAGTACGAGAGCGCTATGCTCAAAAATACTGCAAGGACTTGAGAAAATACTCGCATGAATTGGCAGTCAATTATCTGATTCACGACTTGTTCCATTAAGCCTGATCATTGAGGAGTCTATATGAAATGGAACCAAGTCTTACGGCCCTGGCAAGTAGCGATAGAGCAGGCATGGATGGCTTATTGCGCTGGATCGCTACCGATTGGTGCGGCAATTGCAGCGCCAGATGGACGGGTTGTTGCTGAGGGACGTAACCGCCTTAATGATGTAGGCTCGGACGGCGATCCACTTCACCTCCGGCAGCATTTTATGGCGCACGCGGAGCAAAACGCATTTATCTCTTTAGGTGTCGCCAGACGTGAACAACCTGAGGTCAAACGTTCGCTTAAAGATTTTGTTTTGTACACGACCCTGGAACCCTGTGATATGTGCGTTGGCACGCTCATACAATCGGGTCTTAAGCGTGTAGAATTTCTTGTACCTGATCCACTTGGCGGTGGAATCGAGTCGCTTACAGCCACAGCCCATGTGCGCGATAAAGGAATAGCAGTAGAAGGTCCCCAAATAGGGGCGTTAGCCGATGTTGTGCTTGCAATCTTTATGGTGAGTATTACTCAATCAGGTATGACCATGCCTGATGATGTTATTTCATTGCTTGCTTCATATTCGGCTGGCTTAGCGCTCGGGAAATTGTTGGTCGAATCCGGAGAATTGGAACAATTCCGTATTAAGCAAACGCCACTGTCAACAGTCTGGAATTTTTTACAAGGGCGACATTCACGTCCGTAGCATCATTTAAATATACAGAAATCCAATAACAAATATGACTAACTATTATTTAATGCTTATTAATATATCCTTAAAAAGCTTCTCTATTCTCAGCTAGATATAGAGGTAGTTTCTGATCAGTTTGATATTCAAAAGTGGAAGTACCCCGATAAAATGTAGTGAAAGAGAGCCTCCTAATAAAATGAAACTCCCCGCGGCAAGCTGCGAGGTATCTTGTGTAACATTAGCAATTTACCAGACGCGGCAAGCCGCGAGGTATTTGACCCGACATGGAATAAATGATCCCACAGCAAGCGATACTGTTGGCGAACGGTAGACTAAGCAACCAAGGATAAAAACTGGGCTTTGCAGGTGGTTGCAAGCGGAACGTCATTCAGCCAGTTCACAGCACGAATGACATCGAGAGCGACTGCTGTGCTGACACACGAACAACTTCTATTAATGAGCTTTTTGCCCCTTGTGATTACCCATATTCCATACGTTTCCAACACTGATATGTAGATGTTTTGCAATTGCTGGATAACTCCACCCACTTGAGCGAAGTTCAATGACTTTTGCTTGTAGTTCTATTCTTGCAGGATCGATAGAATGAGGTTGCGCCTGATATTTTGCCCTATGAAAGGCAAATTCCAGGTTGAAATATCTAGGATACGTGCGGCGACCCGTTCGAACAATTATATTGTACTGTATTTGAAAATGAAGAAAATGTATTTCCAGTACGAACTGGACTAATTCCCTGGATTTTAACCGATTTAGGAGTATGCTAAGCTGGAAAATACCCCGCGTGAGGGTGGGACGACAGCAGGAGCTACCTGCACCGCGGCACTGACTTCTTATCTGTCCGTAAGCGCACTATCATTCGTTCGAAAGTGTGTCTAATTCCGTTGGTAAGGACAGAACCGGTAAAACAGAGTTGCGTGGCATCGGAAAATGGGCCGGTAGTGCGTCCCCCCGTCTGCAGGCATGAATTCATATTCGATAACCCTTAATTTAATTGCCTATTTACTAATAATTCGTTAAACGAACATGTGAACCTAACTCACCTCGAATATGCATACCGTGAAATATTTTCATATGGAGGCACAATGTTTTCAACTGAAAACACCGCGGTATAACCCTTGTACTAGGGGCAACCTCAAGACTGTATACAACGAAAATCAACCTACGCGGACTGTTTATCTACTTCACAAAGGAAATCAGATATTGCTAAACCGCCCAATAGAGGCCAGATAATTTGACATTGCGTAATTAGTTTGATAACATCGAATTATTCGCTATCAACACATTTTTCGTATAAATCAAAATATTTGAAAGAAAGCTAATACGAGCACTACAATCAGAGCTTAAGTCACTCTGGAAGGTAACCGTTTTCCAATGTCCAACAA
>JACDGI010000074.1 GCA_013821665.1 Anaerolineae bacterium | reverse complement strand
CTCTAAGACGAAGTGAACCCCGCCCGTCAGGTAGCGCAAATTCGGGCCGGGGATGAGGGCGATCACATCGATTTGATGGGTTTTCATAAGCGTGCGTAGTTTGTTCAAACGTTGTAGGCTCATGTGATGTGAGGGTGTCCTGCTTCTGAGGCCTGCTGGATTGTGACTGCGTAAAGCGCACCAAGTTTGCTTATCATAGGATGAGATGGTTCCTCACCAATTGGATGACCATCGACCTGAGTGACCGGGACAAGTCCGGCGAAAGTGCCTGTGACGAAGGCTTCATCTGCATCATAAACGTCCGTGAGCGAAAAATTCTTCTGATGGATGGGGATGTTGTTCGTCTGGCAGAGTTGAATAACTTTCCCTCGCGTAATCCCGTTCATACAATAGTGTCCGGTTGAAGTCCACACCTCACCTTTTTTCACTATGAAGAAATTTGTGGCATTACAGGTGCTTACAAACCCATGAATATCGAGCATGAGCGCCTCGTCTGCACCCGCATTGAGTGCTTGGTTGAGGGCAATAACTTCGTGCAGTTTGCTATGACAGTTCAAGCGTGGGTCAAGGTAATCGGGTGAGCCGCGCCGTACGGTAGAAGTGAACAGGCTGATGCCTTTTTCAGTGGTGCGCGGATTCGCACGCTTATATTCTGCAATAATGACTATCGTAGGGCCGCCAATGGTTAAGCGCGGGTCTTGCGAAGGTGTCTTTTTGATCCCGCGCGTGACCATCAGCCGGACATGCACATCGGTGTTCATCTGATTAGCATCGACGGTTTGATAAAGCACCTCTGTGAGTTGACTGCGAGTCAGACCAATATTAAGCGCAATCGCTTTTGCGCCTTGGAATAACCGGTCTAAATGTTCATCGAGAAAGACTAAGCTGCCATGATGGAGACGAATACCCTCCCAAACGCCGTCGCCAATCAGGAAGCCGCTGTCAAAAACAGAAATTTTGGCATCGTTTCGATGTACCAGATTACCGTTCACAGAGATTAGGACATCATCATTACGTGGATCGGGCAAGGCATCATGCGTACCGTGACGCATCTATTGCTCTCCAATCATCCATACATAAAATCGGATGCCTGAATTGTAACGATGCAGGCGGCGAAATGCACCTGATGACCATGTTTTCTCAGGCAAAGATCAACTCATTTGGATCACAAGGGTTCTTAAACGAAACCAGCACCGACTTGACAGCCTATTCAAGCAGAGAATACGCTAGATTAAACTGCAATCTGGAAGCGGTTCTTCATTCAGCGTCAGTTCACAGAAGGCATTGCCACATCCGGCTTGAAAGGCTGAACAAAACAGCGGCCTACAATGCCGCTACCTCCTATTATTATTTTTGAGTAATCTTCCCCACATCAGACGCACTAATCAACTTTCACCAGCGAAACATCATCCAAAAAAGCCCAATTGCCGGCAGTCGCAGTAACCTTCAAGCCGATAGTACACTTGCCCCCGCTAATCGTGATATTGGCAATAGTCGGCGTTTTCCAGACCAGCCAGCCGGTGTTGGTAGTATCAACCATTAATGGTTCTGCACCACAATCACTGGCATACAATTGCACCATTTTTTCACCCCCCCCACCGTGCATCCATGCGCTCAAGCTGTAGGTGCCGTCGGGCAAATCCGTAATCGTCTGCGACAGAGTAAAGGCAAACGCGTCAGCCTTCCAATAATGCAGTGCATAGGTTCCGGCGTGGATATTGGAGGCTTCTTTGCTTATATCCACAGCATCCGAATCGCCCTCCACCGTCCAAGCATCCAAATTGCCGTTTTCAAAGCCAGCGTTTACAACATAATTTTTCTGGTCAGATACCGTTATATTGAGAACCGCCTTCAAATCGGTTCCATTCACCGTTCCCTTTACGGTGACTTCTCCCCCTTTCGCCAAGGCGGCTGGATCAGGCGACTCCCAACTTACCGGAACATTCCTGATCGAATCGTCGCTGTAAGCCGCTTGAACCTCAGCCGGAAGCGTGGGTGTTTCGCCCAAAGTCATATCGAGCTTTGTGGGATAAGTTCCTGAGAGGGTTGCCGGAACATAAACGCTGCTGCTGGCCGGTTTTACCAGATTAAAAACATTCATCGAAGGGAGCGCTTCGCCCTTAAAACTGAACAGCGCCTGATTTTCCCACGCATCCCCTTCGCCGCTTTTCCATCCTGCGCCATCCACCGCGATCCAATCGGGTTCCCAGTAGAAAATGCCTAAGCCTCTGCCGTTGGGCACCTGCGCCACTGCTTCCATGAGGTCTCGCATGGCAGTCGCCTGTCCCAGCACCGTGGCTTTATAGCCGCCTAGATTCTGTTCCCGTTCGCTAAAAAGATTGGTAAAACCATCTTTGTCATTTAAAGTCGCGGCATAAGCTGTTTCGGCAATCACGACATCCTTGTGATAACGTTCGCTGATGTCATTGAGATTACTTTTAAGATCATCCAAACTGCCATGCCAATAGCTGTAGTAGGACAACCCGATGACATCATAATCCACATGTCTTTCGGTCAGCGCATCGAACACCGTGTGATACAACTTATTATCGCCGCCGTTGGCAAGATGAATGACGATTTTGGTTCGCTTCTGAAGATCATTATTGTTTGGATCATTGTCCCTGACAGCTTGAACACCCATTTTCAATAAAGCGGCAAAACCATCGTAACCGCCAATTTCCTCGGTGCCCTCTTTCCATGTCTTGCCCACCGGCCACATCATGCCGCCGTTGACCTCGTTGCCAACCTGAACCATGTCGGGCATTGCACCGGCTTTTAGTAGGGTCTGTATGACATGCGCCGTATATTCATACACAGCCTTTTCGAGATCTTTCTCATTCAATCCCACCCACGCTTTGGGCATGGTTTGCTTACCCGGATCGGCCCACCAATCGCTGTAATGGAAATCAAGTAATAATTTGAGACCCATTTTTTTGGCTCTGACTGCCATCGCGACGGTATTTGCCAGATTATTGTTGCCACCACCCAGAGACGTCCCGCTGGCATCAACAGGATCGTTCCAGATGCGGAGTCTAATCCAGTTGACTCCGTGTTCTTTAAGAATGGTTAGGCAATCCTTTTCCTCACCATTGTCGTAGAATTTCCCACCGCTGTCTTCAATCTGTTTGAGCATGGAAACATCCGCGCCCATGATGAAATCAGAACTCAGATTATGGATAGGATTAACGTGAAGATCGCGCTGCAATTGCATAGGTGTTAGGGATGAATTCGGTAAGTTGCCTGCATAACCGACCAGCGGCACACTGAACATCAATAGGGCTAAGATTTTGACCAATAATAATGCTCTTTTGGGGCTTCTCATAGTTTATCGCTTCTTTTCTAAATGGTATTGAGATTGTTAATTTTCGATAGCGAGAAGAAATATCAATCTGTTTAGCGATGTTGAATACTTAATCGAGTATTATAACCGTGATGAAGTCGCCATAGTAGTGATGCAAAAGTAAGGACGCTGAATACATTAGGTAGGGAGCAGCTCTTCATAAAAGGAGATCAACAGCATGACACAACCGTCAAGCGAGGATAGAAGAACACAAGCTTCTCAGTTCATCAAAGCCCCGCGCGAAAAAGTCTATCAAGCCTTCATCAATCCAGACGCAGTGGCTTCGTGGCTTGCGCCCGACAAAATGAAAGGTCATGTGGAAATCTTCGAGCCACACGCCGGTGGTCGCTTCCGCATGTCCCTGACTTACCTCGATCAGAAGGACAGACCGCGCGGCAAGACCTCTGATGACACCGACACATCCGAAGGCAAGTTCGTCGAATTAATCCCCAACGAAAAGATTGTTCAGGTCTTTGAATTCGAATCCGACCAACCCGACATGGCAGGTCAGATGAAAATCACATGGAGCTTGGTCGATGCCGCTAGAGGAACCGAAGCCACGGTTCGCTTCGATGACATCCCAAAGGGTATAAGCCTCGAAGACAATGAATTAGGCTCACAACAATCCCTTCGAAAACTGGCCGCCTATGTCGAACGTGGAACCACGCCCCAAAATTAATCGGATTAAAGCAACTGATTTTGATTAAAACTTCTCTAACTCTTTCCTTCCGCTAATCCGCCTCCTATCCGCTAATCAGGATTGCATTATCTGCCGGATTTACGGTCATGCGCGTCCTTTAAGCTAGGTGGAGGAAAAAATGTTACAGGTTTCAAAACAGTTTGGTAAAGCATCAATGATCGTGACAACCCTCGCGACGATGGCTGTCGTTACCTTTACAGGCGGCCAATCGGCGTTCGCGCAAGCTCCGGGGCCGGGTGGTGGTGGCTTCCGCCGTTCGATTGGCGCTCAAGCCGTCAACGCCTGTTATACGACAAACTTCGGCGATGTAGCCGCCAAAGCCCTTGGCATCACAGCAGTCGATATTCGAAAGGGACTCGTGGGCGGTAAGACGCTGCAACAAATCGCCACCGATAACAAAGTGGATTATCAAACAGTCAGTACGGCCATCACGACGGCTCGCAACGCTGAGATTAATCAGGCTGTGAAGGATGGAGTCATCACACAGGATGAAGCCACTTCAATGGAAGCAACACCTCCACCGCCATCAACTCCGGCGGCTCCTGCGGCAGAGGCCACACAAAATCCATCTGCACCGGAGACAACACCCGATGCAAACGGCAACGGTGGCAATCGCCCGCAGCGCCCACAGGTCCAAGGGAATAACGCGCCCTTCCCCGACATCAGCACCTTTAACCGCATCTTGCAACAAGCTTCTGGCGCGGCTCCGGCAGGCAATGGTGGTGGACGCGGTGGCTTTGGTGGCAATACGGCCATGTTCAACCTCGTACAGCCTTATGCCATTGTCGCTCAAGCGCTCTCCATGAAATGTACTGACTTGGTCGTAGAAATGATTACCCCCCCCGGCAAGTCTGCCCAAATGGTCGCCACTGAACATAATGTTGATGCGCAGACCGTAACCAGCGCCTTGGTCGGTGCCTATAAGAATGCCATTGCCCAAGATGTCAGCGATGGTGTCATCACACAGGACCAGTCCGATACCATCAGCGCCTCGATTCAAACAGCGGTCGATACGTTTGTCGGCAATCCGCTGCCGATGGGCTTGCAGGTAACAGCGACTCCCGCCTCGTAAAATCCCTCTCAACACATGAGCAGTCTCTAACAATGAAAGACCCTAACCTTAAAAGCTGGGGTCTTTTATTATCAAAATTTAACAGTCAACTCCTGTAAAAACATTCCAATGTGAGTTACGATGGTTGCAAACGCAATCAGACCAATATTGGTCTGATTGCGTTTGCAACCAGAAATACGCATCATCGAATAGTATGTCGAATGCTGACCTCTGGGTTAAAAAATTGGGCCCTCCATCGCGCAAGCGGTGTTTTTTCAGAATGTCATTCCATCAGCGCGAGGTGCTTCGCCGGAATGATGTAAATGGTTGTGGGGAGAAATAACAATGCGGAAACTGTTCAAGTTACTGACTATCCTATTTGTATTTGCCGTAGGAGTGGGTGTCATCAGCGCTCAAGACTCCGTCGAATCGGTTGATCCTAAAGGACAATCGATTGTCTATTGGCATCAATATCAGCCCGACAGCGCACAGGGCAAAACAATGGCCGCCATCGTTGACCAATTCAACAAAACCAACGAATGGGGCATCACCGTAACCGCTTCCTTCCAAGGAAACTATAGCGATATTAGCAAGCTGGTCAATGCCGGCATTACCTCTGGCGAGCTGCCCAATCTGACCGCCGGTTATGCCAATGATGCTGCCAGCTATGCCCGTGACAGCTCGACTATTGATCTCGCCCCCTATATCAGCAGTGCTAAATGGGGCTTGGGTGCTACCCCCGATATTAATCAGGGTCTGATTGCCGCCGACTCCGTCGATGGCAAGGTTCTGGCCTTCCCGAACCAATCATCAGCTCAGGTCATTGCCTACAACCAAACCTTACTCACCAAGTTGGGTTTTGATGCCCCGCCGACCACCATTGATGACTTCGAGAAGCAGGCCTGTGCCGCTTCCAAAGCCACCGATGACAAAGGCAATAAGATTATGGGCTTCCCTGTTACCCCTGATGCTTCAGCCTTCGAATCATGGGTTGCCAGCCAAGGCGGCAGCATTTACCACGACGGTGCTTTTGACTTCAGCAGCGATGCCGTCATGAACACCCTCAAGCTGTACAGTGATATGTACAAGCAGGGTTGCGCCTATATGCCAGCCAAGCAGTATGGTGAACAAACCGATTTCAACAACGGCCTGACCCCCTTCTACGTCACCAGCAGCGCCGGCTTTACCTTTATCATTGGCGGCTTCCCGAAGGATACCCCGGTGCCGGACTGGAAGATCATGTCCTTCCCGCACACCGACGGTAACGAGATTATTCAGGCCTTCGTCCCCAGCATTATCATGATGCCCGCCACCCCCGAAAAACAACTGGCAAGCTGGTTGTTCCTGAAGTATCTGGCAACTGCTGAGGTCGCGACTCAATGGAGTGCCGGTACAGGTTACTTTAATCCGGTTCCTTCAAGCGCCGAAGCCCTCAAGACCGCTACCTTCACCGCCGCTGGTCTTGCTCCCTACTTCAACGATGCTAATGCACTGTTCGGCAAAGAAGGCATCAAAGTTTATGCCAGCCCTGCCATCAGCTCTTACAGCAAAGTACGTGATCTGATCAGCACCGCGATTGCTGATGTAACCAGCAATGGCAAGGATCCGGCAGACGTGGCAAAGACCTTGCAAACAGCCGCCGATGCCGCGCTTAAGGACAGCCAGTCCTAAGCACCAGACAATAAAAATGGGGCGCAATATGCTTGCGCCCCATTCCCCAATTTCAACTCAAACCGATGACTGTAATTAGCTCGCTTCGATGATGTGATGCAAATCTTGTGTTTCGCGTGAAGGATTGATGTTGTACGCGGTACGCAGAGTCTCGGCAAGCTGTCGATATTGCATTTGCGCGTCCTGCTTGCGTCCCAACTTCAAGTAAATATTCATGACTTCACGGTGAATATCTTCGCGTTCCGGTGTATGGGCCAGTGACCGCGTGAAGTATCCTAATGAGAGTTCGCTGTCACCACGACGCTTATAAATCCGCCCCAAACTAATGAGTGCCTGTGAATTGAGTAAGCGCAGTTGTTCGCGGCGCTGCACGATCCACGGCATATCCGTGTCCTGCAAATAGGGCGATTTATAATGCTCGACTGCCCGCCTGAGCAGTTCTTCTTCCTGATCTTCATCCGCGCTAATCATGGCCCGTTCGACATCCGCTTGAAAATCAAAGACATCATAATGCCGTGTAAGCTTATCACCGGGGGTATAAAATCCACCACCGTATTGTGTCATCTCATAGGTTTTGGAGGGATCAATCTTCAGGCTGATACGTTCGCTAATTTTACGCTTGGTCACATGGAAAACATTGGTGGCTTCTTTGACGGGCAGTTCCGGCCAAAAAGTTTCGAAAATTTCGCGACGTGTCACTAAAGGACGATCCATAAAGAAGAAAAATAGGTTGCGCGGCAGTGCGCCATCCCAGTTATCGACCTGCTGCCCATTTACAATCGTATATCCCCGACCTAGCGCATAAACCTCAAGCTGCGGATGTTCTTTTTTCTCAAGCGTAAACATGCCGTCATCTTTACGGTGTTCGGTACCCAGTACAATCGCTTCGCCATGTGCGATCAAATCGTACCACGGCTGGTGCATCAGCATCCGCGAATTAAATACCAGTTGGGTATTTTTTGGCAGTACTGCCACCAGCGCATTGATAAATTTCTCAAATTCAGCATCGAATGGGAGTCTGTCCAATTCATCAATATAGAGTGTGGTTTGTGGGGTTTTGATTGCTGCCAAGTCAGTTGCAAGCGCTTCTGCCAATGCCACCGACTTCTTACGACTGTCGAGAGCCGCCTTGAGAGTCGTTCCAAAATCACTGTTAACCTTACTGAATTCCTCACACATCCCACTTAACCAGCTTATGAGGCTAGTCTGCTCTTCCGTGATGCGATAATATAGCAATCCGGCATTGTTGCTTTGGTAAAAGTGAGTCAGGAACAATGTACGGTAGTTTGTCCAAGGATAAAGGATAACGACCTTTTTGCCCGCTGACCGTTCACGAAAGGACTCAAGATCGAGAGTCACTTTTGTAACGACTTGTTGTACCATTTTCCGTCACACCTTAACCGATATGTTACGAAAGTTTAAGAAACATTTCATTAAAGTGTGTACAATAACACTAACATCAAATTCTAGCAATGCTGCTCGTCTTGTAATTTAAAGTTTTCCCGAACAACATGATAAATCCGAACAATACTATAACAAAATTATCAGACAATATTAACCTTTCTACTGTCTTTAAGCGTCTCCTCCTGCTTGAACCCATATGTCTGCTCATTATGGTGTACTGGTTCTGGTATCCCATCGAAATACGCTATCAATGGCTTGGATCCCTGATTGTCGTTCCGATTTTCATGCTGTTTCGCCTGTTGGCTTATAAACGTTTATTCACCCGTTTTCCACTCGATATTTGGTTGGTCGTCTTTCTCATCTTAGGCGTTCTCAATCTTTATCTATCGCCCTTCACAGCGGCAAACCCCATGAGCCGTCTTTATCTACTCGCGCGTCCCTTGCTTGGCATCGCACTCTGTATTTATTTTGTCGAATACGCACGCATTTACAGCAAATTGGACGGTCTACTATTCATTACTTTACTGTTGAGCCTGTTGATTGGTGCGATGGCGCTGCTCTCCAGTGATTGGAATAACAAGAGCGACCAACTCCGTTTCATCATCGACCTTATTCCCCGCTTTGATAAGTTCCCCGGTGCGGTGGGTGGATTCAATGCCAACGAAATCGCGGGCGGTTTAACATGGATTGTGCCGCTTTGTGCTGGTTTGATGTTTTGGCGTGGCTCCCGCAAAATGGACACCATCATACGCTGGGGGTTTATAGCGGCCTTCGTCATATCCTTCACAGCACTCTACTTAGGCCAAAGTCGCTCGGCTATTGCCGGTGTACTGGTGATTCTTGTACCGATGATCTACTTCCTCGTATCGCGCTGGCGTTGGCGCATAGTGGCTTGGGTAATTATCGGCGCGTTGATCGTTCTGGAACTCATGATTGTCCGCAATGTTTTTACGCCGCCGGGACAGCCCATTCTTGCCCAACGTGACGAAGCCAGTGTTGATGGTCGTGTGGATATTTGGAAAAGTGCTTTGAAAATTATCAGTGACCATCCACTCACCGGTGTGGGCATGAATATGTTCCGCGAAAAAGTCATCCGCAACCTTTATCCAGTACCCACTTTTCTCCAACCCGTTTTACCTCATGCCCATAACGAATTTCTCCAAATCGCCACGGATTTAGGCTTGCCCGGATTATTAGTGTTTATTATTTGGTATGGGGTCACGTTCTGGAGTTTGCTACGGGTTTATCGTCTAGGCGAAATGCATTTCAAAGTGCTGGCGATAGCCATCGCCGGTGGATTATTAGCCCATATCGCTTTCGGCATGAGTGATGCAGTTGCCATCTGGGATCGCTTGGCTTTTCTGCTGTGGTGGATGTTCGCGCTCTCATACGCGGTCTATTGGCTTGCACGCCATATCTCAACACCATCTTCCCTTAAACAAGGTTAATTGTAGGCGGGGCATTGGTATGGTATAGTTAGAACATTGAGATAAAATCAAATCACAATGTTACATTAACGTTTTAAAGCGGTTTGGTTTTAATAAGAAAAGTAATATTCCGGGTTCGAATGCCAAACATACCCGTTACCGAGAACCAATCTACGGCATTGCCTCCCATGAGAACCTCGCTTCCACGGTTGGCAATCGTGCTTTTCCCAGTGATCCCCTTACTGATTTATTTGCTTTCCTCTAACCTGCCCTTCATCCATCCTATCGTGATCTGGTTTGGATGCCTTAACCTTTTCGTCCTCACCTATATCGTAAGCACTCAACAAAACGAAAAACTGTCTCAGAATTATCGTGGTCTGGGTGTGCTAACAGTTTGGTTGATACAAGGGTTTGGAGCAGCGATACTCTTATTGGTGTGTGCCGGTGGCCTTGGCTTAATTGTTGAATACCTCGGTACAGGCAAGAACAAATCAAAGCGAGACTTCTCGACACGATTTTCTCAAATCATCGATCTGTTAGCCATCAGCGGAATCGGCCTGTTAGCGGCGTGGCTCGTTTATACAATTTTCAACGGCGCAATACCGCTTAAACATATCACGCTGGACTCACTCTTTAGCATTATTGCTATGTTGGTTGCTTATTTAGCAAGCAGTGAATTAGGCCGCTACCTTATTCTCTACCGCCTACGCGGCTATGCTTACGAACCCCTGTGGGCAGAATCACAGCGCAGTAACCTCATTACCGATTTAATGCTGCTGCCTCTAATTATAATTTTGCCACTCGTTCTAGCGCATGATGGCATTACCGTTTTTATTCTCTCGACCTTGGTCATCGCTATCTTTGGTCTCTATCTATTCCAAACTTACGCCAATATCTATGAAGCGCGCCAAGATCGCCAAAAAAACGCGGAATTGGTTCGCAAGTTGGCCTTGGTTAACCAAACCGCTCAGAATGCCATGTTCCGTGTCGATCAGGAATTGGCGCTGCAAACGGCTTGCCAGACCGCAGCCAGCATCACTCAAGCAGATCGTGCAGCACTCTTTGTCGCCGAACGGGATAGTGACACCTTAAGTCTGGTTGAAAGTGTCGGCTTTACCGATGAAGAACAGGCTAACGGTTTGAATCTGGCTTTAATGAATAGCCAGCAATTCGAACCCGCCTCTTTCATTGTGCCCAACATTTCATCCTTTAAGGGCGAAAATCCGCTTCATGAATTTAACCGGCATGTGAATGTGGCCTCGTTCGCAGCCTTGCCCCTGCTTTCAGGTAATGCTCTGCTAGGTTATTTGGCGGTCTATCATGACCAGCCGCACAACTACAGCACGACCGAACTCGAACTCATCAACATTCTGACAGAGCGTGTCGCCGCTTCATTAGATAATGCCCACTTACTCGACACCTTAGAATTTCATGCCTTCGAGATGACTCATCTGGTACATCTGTCGCGCATCTCAACAGCCAGTTTGAAGTTGGAGCAAGTTGCAGCCGATGTCACCAATGTGTTGCGTCAAATGAGTGCGATGGATTGGGCTATGATCGCGCTCTTGGATGACACTTATGCTTTGATGAATGTGGTCGGTTTCAGCGGCATCACCACCAATAGTGAAGTCGAAACCTTCCAGTACAAGCTGCCTCAGTTTGAAGAAGTCATCAAAATTCGGAACATGGAAATCCCGCGTCCGCGTTTTATCCGTAGCGACGAAACCAATTTATCGGCCCCATTACGCAGTTATATGGATATTCATGCGCTGCGCTCTTTGGTTATTGCACCGATGGTTGCCCATGAAAGCACATTCGGTGTGGTCTTCCTCGGCACGACGGCTTTCCGTGTCCTCACCGAGCGCGAGTCCCAGCTCATCGAGGCCGCCGCTAATCAGGTAGCCACTCAGGTTTATAACGCGCAGTTGTACTATGAAACCCATAACAACTTACGCCACCAGCTTGAGCAAACCGCCCTGATCCGCGACATTGTTGAACGCATTTCCAGTTCGCGGGATTTCAACGCCACTGTGCAAGATGTATTCGAAGCCGCTGCCCACACCACACAAGCCGATATTGTCCGCTTGGCTCTGCGTACCGAGGCCGACGATCTTTGGGTAATCGAACAATCCTTCGTTGATGGCAACCGTGACCGCAATTACAGTCAGAGACCGACCGACGAAGGCATTGCCGGTCAAGTGATGCGCACGGGCAGCCGAGTAGTGGTAGGCTCAGGATTACTAAATGTCTCGTTGGATGTCGGTTATTCTTCATGGCTGGCTGTCCCGCTGCAACTCGATAATCTGATTGTAGGTGTTTTAAGTGTCGGCAGTTTACGCGCCGATTTCTTCAAAGAAGCCCAAATTGACTTCCTCCAAAATCTGGGCAGCCACGCGATTATCAGCATTCAGAACGAGCGCTTGCTGGATGAACTCACGTATCAAGTCGATGTATTAACCAGCTTACGCGGACTGTCCTTGTCCCTTTCCAAAGTCTTAGATACCCGTTCGGCAGCGCTCAAAGTCATTCAAACGGCGACCGGCATCATGCACAGCCAATACGCGGCCATCTATCAAACGAACCGGCAGCCCGCGCCAGCCGCATTACTTGAACAAATTACCGGCAACAATTTCCCGCTGTCGCCATCTCAATCTCTGGTCATATCGCATCTGGTACAGCAAGTCGAAACCAGCGGCCAAATCCAATTGGTTGAAAATGCTAATCTGATTTATGCCGACAAACTGCCCGATGGCATTCCCTATAACTACCTTGTTGCCGCACCCATCAAACGGGGTGATAAGGTCTACCACATTCTCTGTTTAGGCTTTACCCAACAACAGCGTCTGACCGAACTCGAACTCAATACCTTGTCGCTCTTAGCCGTACAAGCATCAGCCCATCTGGAAAATGCCGGTCTGAACGAAGAAATCCATGATGTGAACAGCCGTTTACGTGCCATCCTCGACTCAACCCGCGATGGCGTGATCTTGCTGGATGACTCCGGCCATATCATCGAATTGAATCCGGCTGCCGAGCGCTTGATGGGCATCAACCTGCGCGAACATATCAACGAGAATTTTGCCAGCACACTGCTCCAATACAGCGAATCCAGTACCGATAAGCAAGCTGGTTATTCGCGTGAAGAGTTGATGAAACTCGCCCGCATCACGCGCTTGGGTCCACAGGGTATTACGCGCCGCGAATTTACCCGCAGGACGAACCTCAATCAGACACTGTATATCGAGGAAGTCGGTTCACCCGTTATTGATGATGCCAACCATCTGGTCGGGCGTTTGATGGTGCTGCGTGACATCACCGAAGAAAAGAAGCTCGAAGAATATCGCAACGAAATCACCGGCATGGCAGTCCACGATTTACGCGCACCTTTGAGTGCCATCATTAACGCGCTGCAAATCGCCTCCGAACGGATAGATACACCTAGCGGCATTCCGGTTGTCAAACGCACGATTGAGATGGGACTCAGCAACGCCGACGATATGCTAACTCAGGTCAACACCCTCCTCGACATCCGCAAAGGTCGTGAGATGACGCTTGATCGCGCACCGACCGAGATCGAAGAAGTCATCGAACTAGCACGTCTGCGCTTGATTACATCCGCCGAAAAAGCCAACATCTCGATTGAGGTCATCATTCCGTCCGCACTGCCAGCCGTCAATATTGATCCGGCCAAAATTGGACGCGTTTTCCAAAACCTCATTGATAACGCCATCCGCTTCACACCCGCTGGTAAATCCATTCGAATCTCGGTGGATTATTGGGGATCAAAGGGCAAACTTCTTATCCGTATCGCCGATAGCGGCCCCGGCATTCCCGAAAAAGAACGGACGCGCGTTTTCGACCAGTATTGGCAGAGCAAAAAGAATAAACCGCTTCGCGGCAGCAAAGGCAGTGGCATCGGACTGGCCTTTTGTAAACTGGTTTTGGAAGCGCATGGCGAACGCATTTGGATTGATCCGGTTAGCCCGTTGCCGGGTGCCTGTTTTGCTTTTACGTTGCCCGTTGCCTAATAATAATTCTTAATACTTCTGAAGCCTCGCTCAACCCTCCGCCTGAGCTTCGTTGATCTCAATTCTTAACGCAAACCTTTATCACCATTGCGCCCATTTCCGATATATCATTAATGAAAAATGTATATTATCTTACGCCTCGTTAGCATCTAAATGGAGTGCGTTTGTGACTGCAACAAAAGAAACGATTTTATATATCGAAGACGATCCGGCCAGCCGTCAGTTGGTCGAGCGTGCCCTCAAACATGCAGGTTATCAAGTCTTGGTCGCCGAGCGTGGGCTGGATGGCATCGATATTGCCCGCCGTGAATGTCCCGATTTAATTCTGACGGACATCAACCTGCCCGACATCAGCGGGCGTGAAGTAACCACAGCCTTACGCCGTGATGCGCGTTTCACCACCATTCCGATTGTAGCGCTGACGGCACAGGGGCATGGCGAATTCCAAGCGATGACGATGGCCGCCGGTGTGACCGGTTATCTTGCCAAACCGGTTGATATTGAATTGTTGGTTGAACGTGTCGAGTTTTACTTGCATGGCGGTCATGACAAAATTGATGCCGCTGCTTTTTCCGAAGCGCAAACCAAATACATACAGGAAATCGTAGGTCGCTTAGAAACGCAAGTGCGTGAGCTTGAGTCCAGTAACAGTATGCTCAAGCGCCTCGATAAGATGAAAGATTCTTTTATCGAAATTACGGCCCACGAACTGCGAACGCCTCTAACGTTGGTCTATGGTTACAGCCGTTTGCTGAACGAAATCCCGTCTATCAAAGAGACAATGGCGAGTGACGAAAACACCCGCACCATGATTCAGGGCTTGAATGATGGCATCAAGCGGATGCAAACCATCATCAACGAAGTCGTCACCATCAGCCGCATCATGACCAACCAGATTGATCTGACGATTGGCCCCATTAATCCAGCCACCATCACCCAAAAAATCGTCACCAATTTGCAAGACACCCTCAAAACACGTCCGGTCAACGTTCACTTCGATATTGCCACATGGCCGACCAAAATGCGCGGTGATAACGATCTGATTACCCTGATGCTTAACAATCTCATTTCTAACGCCATCAAATACACGCCTGATGGGGGACATATCTACCTAACAGCCAGTGCCGACGAAGAAAAAATTCGCATGAGTGTCAAAGATAAGGGCATTGGCATCGCTAAGGATGAACTGCGGCGGGTTTTCGAGCGCTTTCATACAGCCGGTGATACCAGACTCCATTCCACCAGCAAGACTGCTTTTCGCGGTGGCGGCTTGGGATTAGGCTTAGCCGTTTGTAAAGCCGTGGCCGAGGCACACGGCGGGCGTATTTGGGCCGAAAGTGATGGCTTTGATCCCGTTGCCCTGCCGGGAAGCGAATTTATCGTCGAAATGCCGGTTGCGACGGCCTTCCGTGCGCCACACAGACTTTAACCATCTGCTAACCCCGGATTAGGTTATAATCCTGACAATATAATGACTTAAAATACCGATCACTTTCAAGTATCAGAGGGATTTTTGAGCGTCATGAGCCAAAATATGCGTGGTGTGGTTACCGCATTACTGACACCTGTATTTTTAGGGGTTGCACCCATTTTCGGCAAAATGGCGATCAATGCCGGTGCAGACTCGTTTACCGTGGCGGCTTGGCGCACAGCGATTGCGGTTGCCATTTTATGGGTCGGCTACGGCCTATTTGCGCGTAAGTTTATTTATATTTATCCGGCTGGGCTTTTGGGCTGCGTCGTCATCGGTGTGGTCAACGGCATCGGGTCGCTGTTTTATTATGGCGGTTTGGGTTCGCTGGATGCTTCGCAGGCACAGCTCCTCAATGGTATGTACCTCATTTTCGCGGTGCTGCTCACCCGTATGAGCGGCGAAAAATTAGACCGCCGAATGATACTGCGTGTCGTGCTGGCGATGATTGCCTTAGTGATCATTACCGGCTTCAGCAGCAAACAGGTCAATTGGTTAGGCGTTGGCCTGATGTTAGCCAATGCCATCATGTTCGCCGGAACCGTCATCCTCAGCCAATATGTGCTGTACGAAATGCCTGCTCCAACCGTTACCCTTTATATTCTAAGCACGATGGCCGTTGTAGTCGCGATGGTCTGGGTCGCCGTTGGCAAGCCCATGTCAGAGCATACGATTGAAATGGCGCTGCCACCGATCTTCGCCTTAGCCATATCGACAGCCCTTTCGCGCTTGGCACTTTTCTCAGGCGTGAAGTTATTTGGCAGTCTGCAAACCGCTGTTCTTTCATTGACCGAAATTGGCGTGGCACTGGCCTTGGCCTTTTTCGTACTTGGGGATCGCCTGACACCGCCGCAGGTCATTGGTATTGGCTTCCTCGCCGCCAGCATCCTGCTCATTCGTCCCAAAGATCTTTCGACACGCGGCATCAACCCCAATATGCTGGTTTCGAATATTGCCGATTTGCAGTTTCAGTGGATTGCCTTCGACCAAGCCTTTGGCAAACGCAATGCGGTCGTCCATGAAGATCAACCGACCCATCCTAAACTGACCACCGTTGAAATGCACATGATCCGAGACATGATGGGCGCAGGTAAGAGTCCCGTTAAACCCTTCTCAACCAACAAAGATGATTATGGTTTTATAGGCAAGGCCGACAACGACTCTAAAACATAAAGGATATTCTTTGAATAAACAACGTGGCTTCAAACCAGTATTTTTGATTCTCACTTTCCTTCTTGGCATGAGTATCGTTTCCGCCCAACCTGCATCCGCCGACTTCATCACTATCACGCTCGCGAACGCCAACCAACTCGAACTCGGCTATGTCATCCCCGGCTTTTGTTATTTAACGAATCAAAATTTAGCCGCTCTTTCGCAAGACGGTGTTTACGATCTCAGCATGGGCCAGAAGCGCTTTGACATCACATCAGATAGTGGTCAATTTAGTCCAAAAGGAAATTACTTTATAACCTACCCAGATGGGGTAATCGATGTCCATACCGGCAAGCAGGTATTAGCGGGCACAGGTTTCTTTGATACAAGTGAAAAGTATTTTGCTGCCGCAGCCGATGCCGTTTATGAGGTTGCCACCCGCAAACGTGTGTTTCGAATTAGCTCAGTAGGGTGGTTCAGCCCTGATAGCAAATTAGTTGCCGTCCAAAGTGATGCTGTCTATGTAATCAAAACAGGCAGACGTTTATATGACCTTCAACAAGGCATTGTTGGCTTTAGCCCTAACTCCAAATATTTTACGGTATGGGGCTATGGGCTTTACGATGCCGTCACAGGTAAACAGCTCATTGCATCTACAGGTGGCGCTCCTGAATTCAGCCTCGATAGTCGCTATATTTCAATTTCTGAGGATGGCGTTTACAACATTGAATCAAGAAAAAAAGTTGTCAAATTCCAATCCACGGATACACCATCGAGCTTTAGCCCTGATAGCAAATCAATTGCGGTCATCACAGATGGTGTTTATGATCTTGCTACTGGCAATCGCTTGTTCAAAATAAGCGGAAATAAATATGCCACACCACTTTATTTTGGAAATACGAATTGGCTAGATGTCGATGACGATGGTGTTTATGATCTAAGCACTGGCAAAAAACAGCTTGATGTCAGCGGTCATATTTATTCAGCCTCACCAGATGGTTCTCTTACAGTAATTGACCAAAAAGGAATTTTTGAAACAACTACAGGGCAGCTCAAATTTAGAATTAGAAATGGCTACTTTGCTATTCACGATAAACTTGTTCTGAGCTACATCAGCACCAGTAGCGAATTAAGCGGTCTGTATTGTGCCATATATGGCATCAAAGGCGACAAATGGCCCTACAGAAGCGGCTTGGTGGATACCTCACACACCCAAATTTACAATGCCCCCAACGGTGATAAACGTCTGGACGCGCAAGGCAGACCATTAACCACAGCGCGTCAACAAGCCGTCTTTGCCCAAACCACAGATAAACAATGGTTTAAAATTGGTGACAATAGTTGGGTAAAAGCCTCAGATGTGCAGCCCGTATCCCTCCCAGAAGGTATTCCCATCGAAAACCCTTCCTGATGCCAACGACTCTATTTCACTCACTACTATAACTTTGGTTTACTTTTGGTTTGTCGGTAAACCATTTTCAAACCATTACCCAACATTGTGTGTCAAATCCTCGCCTGTAAAGTTAGTGCCGAGCCTCAAAAAGAGTGACAAAATGTTCTTCCAAAATGTAACCCATCCCCTCACCACATTTGCTAAACTGTTTATCGGAGCGGTGCTTAGCTCCCTTCCCCTGTTACTATGGGGGAAGGG
>JACDGI010000760.1 GCA_013821665.1 Anaerolineae bacterium | reverse complement strand
ACCTTGATGGCTAGAAAAAACTAAGTCTTCGGGTATTATTGGCAGTCAGAAACTTACTTGATACCGTCGGGACAGCAAATACTGTCAACGGATAAGCTTTTAGAGTTGTGTATGCTGCGTCGTATCTTCACCCGCGAAAACTTGTTTGCTTTGACTTTGTGTATCATCGTCATATTGCTGATTATCGTTACGACCGATTCAGCGCCACAATGGATTTATCAGGGATTTTAAGGCGTGGAACTCGGTCAAATCGCAGCTTTTGTTATCGCTGGCCTCATATATCTACTGGTGCTACCTTCACGATGGCGCAAATGGGCGTTGTTGATTGGCAGTGTGATTGCTATTTACTGGCTGCAACCGACACTCAACATTCGCTGGTTAGATTATAGTTTACCAACGGCAACATTAGGAATCACGATTGTTTGTTGGCTGGTTACGCGACAAAGTTCGACTTTATTGCGTGAGGACTGGCAAACGCTTGCGCTTGTCATCGTGATCGCGCTGCTGTTGACCATCAGCCGCTATATCGAAATTCCAATTGAATTGACATCCCGTCCACCGGAGACGTGGCAAGTGGCGGTTTGTTTGCTGGTTTTGACCGGCGCGATATTTGTATTGAGAAATCGAGCTAGCAGTCATCTCGTTATCAGTATTGTGATTATACTCATAACCGGCCTGTTCATCTTATTGAAGACAGAGTCTTTGACCGTAAGTTTGAGCCATTTTCTAAGGGGGCAAACGGGACAAGATCAATCCTTGGCTACGGTTATTGATATTCAATGGTTAGGCTTTTCATACATAGCATTTCGACTTATTCACACGTTACGGGACAGGCAAAGTGGTTTATTGCCGGAACTTTCGCTGCGGGAATACCTAACATATGTGATATTTTTCCCAGCATATGCCGCAGGACCGATTGACCGAGCCGAACGCTTTGCAGCTGATTATCGTGCATTGTCTGTGACGAATATGCGCGATGCCAACAAAATCACAGTTGCGCTAACGAGAATTACTGTTGGGCTGTTCAAAAAGTTTGTGATCGCAGATGGATTAGCGTATTTCAGCTTGAACACCACCAATATTGCACAGGCAAATTCGGCTGGAGCGACGTGGATACTACTTTACAGCTACGCGATACGATTGTATTTCGATTTCAGCGGCTACAGCGACATCGCTATTGGCATCGGGATGTTGTTCGGGATTCAACTACCTGAAAATTTCAACCTCCCCTACTTAAAAAACAACATCACAACGTTCTGGCAAAGCTGGCATATGACGTTGAGCAATTGGGTGCGTTCATATGTCTATTCGCCATTATCGCGCAATCTTTTACGGCGTAAAAACAAACCTTCCAATAACGTAATCATCCTGATTTGTACGCTAACGACGATGGTGATTATTGGATTATGGCATGGAGTCACACTCCCGTTTGTGATATGGGGTTTGTGGCATGGTATCGGGTTATTTCTCCACAAGTTGTGGAGTGACCGAACACGCGGATGGTATCGCCGATTGAAGCAAAAACCCGTGGCATCGCGTTTATGGTACGGCATGGGAGTGATGCTGACATTCCACTTTGTGCTGTTAGGTTGGGTGTGGTTCGCGATGCCGGATATGGCTTCGGCCTTCCATGTCTTTAGCGGTTTGCTGGGGTTAGTGCGATGAACGGGTGGCGCTGGCTAACAGGATATGCGTATTCATGGCGATTCATACTGCGGGTCGTGATTAAGGCGCTTGTTTTATTTGTCCTTGCAAACCTGATTTTTGCGGTTAGCAATCCAATACCACTACTTGGACATGTTTCTGTCTATAACTGGTTGATACCGGGGCGCGACCGATTACCCTACTGGGAAAGCAATGAATCTTATAATCTGGGCATCTACAGTATTGAAGCAATGTTCAGTTCGCATAAGATTTCGCAGCCCAAACGCAGTGATGAATATCGCGTGGTGGTAGTGGGCGACTCATCGGTGTGGGGGATTTTGCTCAATAACAACGATACACTAACAGGCAATCTAAATAAGGCTCAAATCAAAGTGGGCGACAAAACGCTGGTCGCCTATAACATCGGGCATCCAGTGATGTCGGTCACTAAGGACTTGATGCTACTGGAGTACGCACTGAGTTATCAACCGGATTTGATTGTGTGGCCGGTGACACTGGAGGGTATGCCTAACTCGAAGCAACTTGATGTGCCACTAGCACAAAACAATGCCCTACACATTCGCAGTTTGATCAGGCGGTTTAACTTGAAACTTGATCCAAACGACTCACGATTGGTTGATCCCGATTTTTGGGGACGCACGATTATCGGACAGCGACGCGCACTGGCTGATTGGTGGCGTTTGCAACTCTATGGAATCGATTGGGCGACAACCGATATTGATCAGGTTAATGGGCCTTATACCCCAAGAGCTAATGATTTGAATGCGGACGTTACATGGCAAGGATTTACACAAGAGGGATCATTCCAAGCGAGTGATATTGCGCTAGATGTTCTCAAAGCTGGACACACATTAGCTGGAAATATTCCAGTGTTGATGATTAATGAGCCAATTTTTATTGCGGATGGACGCAATAGTAACGTCCGCTACAATTTTTGGTATCCGAAGTGGGCATATGATCACTATCGAGATTTATTGGCGCAAACGGCCACAGCCGAACATTGGAACTACATCGATTTGTGGGATAGCATAGCACCTGCTGATTTCACAGATAGTCCGGTTCATATGAACCCGCATGGCTCGGAGCAATTCAGCGTATCGGTGGGACAAACCATTATTGACTATATGAACTCCAAACAATGAGATAAAAGGAACATCATGGACGAAAAAACTGTACACGACAAATTACGCACTTTCATTCTCAAGGATCTGATCCGCGACCCGAAATATGATTTAGCCGATGATGAAGGTATTGTCACAGCGGGCATGATTGACTCGTTCTCATTAGCACAAATCGGTGTATATGCCGAACAGGAATTCAACGTTTATATTCCTGACCCCGATTTGACCGTATCTAAAATGGATACGTTGGCGCAAATGGTCGCGCGAATCATGCGAGATGTTAAGTAACGTTTTATGTTGAGCCTTAAAACTCGTCATTCATATACAACATTGTTGGATGCGGCTGTCCTGCGCGATGGCGACGGCGACATCCCAGCGATCATCTACGTTTCCACAGAAGCCGAACCGATTTATGTTAGCCGAGCCTTATTTCGCAAATCGGCATCGCAATACGCCAGTGTTTTAAAACATCTCGGTATTGTTCAAGGCGATCTGGTGATCATTGCCCATACACAAAACCTCGAAAGCATTTATGCGTTTTGGGGAGTGATGATGCTAGGGGCAATTCCGTCAATGTTCCCGACACTGACTGAGAAGCTCGATCCTGAAATTTATATGCGGGATATGAGCGAATTGGTCAATCATTCGGCAGCAAAAGTCATTTTAACGACGGATGTTTTTGCGCCCACCCTAGCAGCGAGGGTCGCGTGTCCAGTTTATGGTTCACAACAACTGCTCGCAGAAGAAAACTTTGATGATTTAGCAATCGAACCGGAACACCCTGCCCCAAATGCCACAGCATTTTTGCAACATTCAAGCGGGACGACGGGTTTACAAAAAGGAGTCGCACTGTCGCATGAAGCGGTATTGAACCAACTTGCCAGTTATGCGGATGCACTGAAACTGAATGAAGCGGATATTACTGCAAGTTGGCTGCCGTTATATCACGATATGGGTTTGATCGCGGGATTCATCCAACCTATGGTGCAAGGTGTACCATTAGTGCTGATGTCG
>JACDGI010000073.1 GCA_013821665.1 Anaerolineae bacterium | reverse complement strand
ATCCATATCCGCGCGAACCAAGACGGTTGGCCCATCATGAGAACCTTCCAAAATAGCGACCACTCCGGTTTTACCAACACCTGTGGTCACTTCGAGACCTAATTCACGCAGTTCATCCGCTACAATACCGGCGGTACGATACTCCTCAAAAGCCAACTCTGGATGCATGTGCAAATCACGACGACGGGCTACTAATTCATCACGTAGTTCTTCGGCTTGAGCTTTGAAGTCAATCATGTTTAATCACCGGCTAAATGTTATAACACGGAAGGAATCGACATAACGAGGTGCATCAATGGGCGACTCAGGATCAATGTTCGAACGTAGACGCTGAGCCATTGCCTCCATATCCGCAATTTGGCTTTTATGCTCATGTAACGATTTAATCTTGGTTTCGATGTAAGCAGTCACATCGACCTTTGTCGTTGGTGAGGCTGTGCCGCATATATAGAGTTGATGGGTTTTATGGGGTGCAAGACCCTCATCACGTTCAAGTTCAGGAAAATTGAGCCGATCACGTGCAGTCGGATAGACCGCATCTAATGTTGCCTCGCCTATAGCCCGATGGTCAGGATGATTGACACCGGTCGTACCGAACCAAAAGACGGTCGGGTCACATGTGACCACAATATCCGGCTGCTTCAGCCGAATCAAACGCGTAACATCACGCCGCAACGCAAGATTTGGAACTAAATCACCATCCGGGTAACGCAAGAAAACAACCTCTTTGACACCCAAAGCGGCTGCCGCGTTACGTTCTTCAACCTCGCGGATTTCAATTAATCGGGGCGAGGTCATTTCGGGATCGCTGCTGCCTTTATCACCGCTGGTTGCGAGGACAAACGTAATTTCTGCGCCTTCTGCTGCCCAACGAGCAATTGTCCCGCCGCAGAAAAATTCGGGATCATCTGGATGTGCGAAAACAGCTAAAACACGTTTTGGAGTTTGTGGTTGGTCAGTGTCTGCCATGTAATACCTATTTACGAAGCTACGAAATACCCATTAAAAAAACAAACCACATGACCGGCACTTTCACGTGACAGTCATGAGAATTACTATTTAACTTAATTCTTCCGGTGGAGACTGTTTCTTACCGGGTTTTGCGCCACATTCACATGGCCCGTCACCATGCTTGGTACAAGGTTCACTGGATTTCTTTTGCAGCGCTTCCCACTCGTCCAACGGAATCAATTCTTCACGTTTTAGGAAGTAACGCGTGTCTTCAACCAGCACGGTTACAGCATCTTGCAAAGGATGTACATCCAACACTTTTCCTTCGCCGTGTGCCGTACCAATGCGCTTATTGCGCTTCGGAAGCACTTTTCGAGCCTCGACATACTGCTCATATTCGTACACTAAACAGCAGCGCAAACGCCCGCACATACCCGTAATTTCGGATGGATTGAGCGAGATACCCTGCATCTTCGCCATTTTGATCGAAATCGGGCTGAAATCCGTTAAGAATGTGCTGCAACAACGGCTTTCACCGCAGGCACCAAAACCGCCCAAAAGTTTAGCTACATCGCGTGGGCCAATTTGACGAATTTCAACCTGCATAGGGAAGGTTCGGCTGAGTTCGGTCGCCAAACGGCTGGTATTCAGCTTGTCTTCAGACGTAAACAGGAAGGTAATCATCGTGCCGTCATAATTATAATGAGCCGCGATAAACTTGGCTTCCTGAAACCCGCCAATTTGTTTGGTTTTCATGATGCACTGGTCAAGTGCTTCGTCTTGCTGCATTTCCCAGTGTTGTTTCAATGTCAAATCACGGGGTGTTGCCGGACGCATAATGGATTTATAGTCCCGACCCTCTTCGTCAGCCGCCGTAAAGCTGACAATCTGCCCCATTTGACGGCCTCGCGCGGTTTCAACAATCACATAATCATTCAATTGCAATTCAGGAAACGCGCTATAATCAAAATGATAAAGTTTTCCGACACGGTGAAAACGCACGCCGGCAACGGTTCGCTGGTGTACGAGAGTGTTCTCAGTCATAGTTTTTTGCAACCCTATTATCCGATATTACCAAGCTTCGACTCAATGATAAGTCATAGACTACCATTATGGCAAAGAATTTGACAGATTCCACTCAAAATGCTAGTCTCATCACACCGTAATACTTCTAAACATAATCGTGAAATTCACAATCGCGTGTAGGCGCTGCTGCCTACATCTAGTGATTTTCTTTTTCAGGAATCACGTATGAACACCCTCGTTATGAAATTCGGTGGTTCATCCATTGGCACAACCGATGCCTTAACACAGGTATTGAGCATCGTGCTGCACGAACGTGAGCAGTGGGATTGTCTCGTCTTGGTTGCTTCGGCCCTTGAAGGTGTCACCGATGGCTTGATTGAGGCCGCACATCTGGCGCAAATGGGACAACAGCGTGGGTACCGACGCATTGTTGCCAACTTACGCACCCGTCATCTGGCGCTTATCGACGAACTGCCGCTCGGAACAACTGAACGGGCTGCTCTTCACGCGGATATTGATCGACTGCTGTTCGATATGCTGGATTTGTATCAGGGAATGGCCCAAACCACGGGCAAAGTGACACCTGAATCCGTTGATGCAACCATCGGCGTGGGCGAAAAGCTTGCGGCACGGATTATTGCCGCCCTATTGCGCCAGAACAATCTCCGCAGTGTTGCGCTCGATACGACATCGCTGATTGTCACGGACGATGTCCCCGGCAACGCGACACCCAATATTGCTTTAACCCGTACCCAAATCGCTCAAAATCTCTTACCGCTACTCGAACGCAGTATCGTTCCGGTTGTGACCGGATTTATCGGTGCAACACCCAATGGTAAGCCTACGACGCTGGGACGCGGTGGTAGCGACTACACGGCTTCAGTTTTGGGCGTGTGTATTAACGCCACTGAGATATGGATTTGGACGGATGTCGATGGCATGATGACGGCTGATCCGCGGGATATTGCGGATGCCCGCGTCATCCCGTCACTGTCGTATGAAGAAGCTGCCGAAATGGCCTATTTTGGGGCGCGCGTTTTACACACGCGAATGATTGGCCCGCTGCGTGACGATAAAATCCCGCTGCGTGTTAAGAACGTTTATAAACCTCAGCAAATCGGAACCCTCATCAGCGATGGAGGCTCGGCACGTTCTCACACTCTAAAAGCCATTACCTACATTCCGGGGTTGGCTGTGGAGGCCAAACGAACCTCCGAATACTCGCCTATTCCAGTCGTATACGACAAAGTAGTCGTGGCCGTACCAAATGGTCAAATAGACATCATCATCTCGGCGCAATCCGCCACGCACAGCTTAGCTTGCTTCCTTATTCCAACGACTGCCGGATCAGATGCCATTCATACGATTCGGCTAGCGCTCGAAGAAAATTTACAAGCGAACCCCTTGACCCAAGGATGGACCGTAAAAAATATCACCTTCGTGACAGCTATCAGCGCAAATATCGATAACTGGGCGACAATAACGGCCACGGTCTTACAAAGGCTAAAAAACATCCGCATTCTAGCGCTCTCACAAGGGCCATCAAACTCAAGTCTGACGCTTGTTGTCGAAAACAAGGATTCCGAAGAAACCTTGAGTTTGATGCATGACTTGGTTATCAATAGCGGTTGAGATAACGCTCAAGTTCCCATGCAGTGACCTGCCGGCTGTATTCATCAAATTCTTGGCGTTTGGCAGCCATATAGCGATCACTGATGAATGGCCCCAAAGCGGATAACACCACGTCATTTTGACCGAGTACATCCAATGCCTCGCCCAACGAAGACGGCAGTATTTCAAGTTGGCGCACACGGCTGCGATCTTGGCGCACAAGCGTTTCTTCCAATGGTTCCGGCAGAGGTAATTGTTGCCGGATACCATCTAAACCAGCCATCAACATAACCGCACTGGCTAAATAAGGATTGATGCTAGGATCAGGGCATCGCAGTTCAAGGCGAGTATGGGCTTCTTTGCCAATGGTGATATGCGGTACCCGAATCAATGCACCGCGATTAATATGCGCCCATGTGACATAAACGGGCGCCTCAAAACTGGTGCCCAAGCGCTTATAAGAATTCACCAGTGGCGCGAGAATAGCACACATAGCCCGTGCATGAGCCAATTGCCCTGCCAAGAAATATTTGGCGGTTTGCGATAAACCGTATTCATTACTGGTATCGACAAACGCGTTTTGGCCGCTTTGCTTGTCATGCAAGCTTTGGTGGGTGTGCATACCTGAGCCCGGAAGATTAGCATCAGGACGGGGCATAAAAGTACATAACAAGCTGTTACGATTCGCTACTGCTTTCAAGGCAACACGTGCCGTCAAGACTTTGTCGGCTGTTGCCAAAGCATCATCATATTGGAAATCAACCTCATGTTGTCCTGACCCGATTTCGTGGTGGGTCGAGTCGACCTGTATATTCATCTCAGCCAACGTCGATACCATCTCACGAACAACAGCCTTGGCCGGGTGCATGGACATATCAAAGTAACTGCTGCTGTCAAAGGGTACGAGGGGTTGAAGGGGGCGTTCATCCTGCATCCGAAATAGGAAAAACTCCAATTCCATGCCAGTTTTATAGGTAAAGCCCATTTCCTCGGCTTGTCTCAGTGCTTTAATCAAGGCATTACGTGGATCGCCAATAAAGGGTTCACCACGCAAGGTATGCACATTACAAATGACTCTGGCTGTCGGATACGGCTTATCCCAAGGCAGCAGCGCAAACGTATTCAAGTCGGGCACCAGCGTCATATCGCTCTCAGCCACCCGCGCGAAACCTTCAATCGACGAGCCATCAAAGTGCAAGCCGGATTCAATCACGTTGAGCAGCTCATTGCTCGGAACGGTGACACTTTTCACCATGCCCGTAATATCGGTGAACCACAAATCCACAAATTGCACATTGTGTTCTTGAATCGCAGCGAAAACAGCATCTTTCGTCGGCATGTAGACCAGCCTTTTAGCATAAACAGGAACATGACATTCATGTTCACACTGTAAAAACATGTTTGCGGTATCAGTATAACGGAGATTATGGAAGTTGACCTACAGAGGAGTTTACCAAATCAGGACGCTGTGAGTTTAGTCATGACGACTAACTAATGCGGCTTATCCAACACACCCAGATGCCCTAAAATCGCGTCGATACCGAGGATATAGCTGCGCCAACCAAATCCGCTGATCTGCCCGACACACACCGGCGCAAGTAAAGACTTGTGGCGAAATTCCTCACGGGCGTGAACGTTGGAAAGATGAACTTCAACTACAGGCAGCATCACGGCTGTGATCGCATCACGCAGCGCGATTGAAGTATGGGTGTAAGCACCGGGGTTAAAAACGACACCATCTGCCCAATTACGCGCGGCGTGCAGAGAATCAATCAAACCACCTTCATGATTGGATTGTTCGAATCGAAGTTCAGCCTTATAAGATTGAGCGTGTGCAATGGCCCATTCATTAACCTGATCAAAGGTCACGTTACCATAAACAGTAGGTTCTCTCGTACCGAGTAAATTCAAATTAGGGCCATGCAGCAACAGTATTTTTTTTGTCATAGTCCAATCTCAGGCAGCGGTTGTTTACATTCCTGACACACGGTCACATCGGAAGCATACGACAGGTTACAATTTTTGCAGATCTTTCGTGCGTCACCGATTGACGAGGTGACGAGACTCGTAGCCACATCACGTTCAATACCGGCTGCCGTTAAATCCCGCACAACGTACTCTACAGGATCACCCTTGAGTAAACGGATTTTAACCGAATTCAACAGTTCAACTGCGCTCACGGGTTTAGGCGCGGGTGTCATAGTCAATACATCGGTTTTATAAGTCATGTGGCAGGTCTGGCATTCCACGAATTCGCCTAAATCGCCCATCGGGATTAAGGGAACAAAATACAGCGTAAAATAACGTTTCGCTTGTTTACGCTCATAGTTCCGTTGGGCCTGGCAGCGTGGACAATAAAACTGTCCGGTTCCGACCGTTTTAAAACGATTACGTGTCCCAAAAATAATCATTAATCATCCCACCATTTCCTGTAACACCTGGATGACAGTCGCCTTCGACACATCCTCCACAATTTCTGGTTGGCACATGCCGCACAGCAAGACAAAACGCGAATGCCCCGCCTGCCACTTCTTATCCGTACCCATGGCCGCGAATAATGCTTCGGGATCGAGATCACTCAAGCGTGTTGGCAAACCGACTTTATCAACAATATCTTCGACTTCCTCCGCCAAAGCCGAATCGCATAAGCCTAACGCATACGATAAGCGTGCTGCGGCGACCAGCCCTACCCCAACTGCCTCGCCATGCAACCAGCTATAATTAGACACCCGTTCAATAGCATGGGCAAATGTATGTCCCAGATTGAGATGTGCCCGTACCCCACGTTCATAAGGATCTTGCTGGACAACGTTCACTTTCACCTGCACGGCTCGACGTACCAATTCAGCCGCGCGGTCTTTTGCCCAGAGTTCAGGATTGAGTAAACTTTCGTCGGCTAACAATCCATGCTTAATAATTTCACCCATCCCACAGCGCCATTCGCGCTCCGGCAAAGTTGCTAACACATCAGGATCAATCAACACGCAGTCCGGCTGCTTGAATGCGCCGACTAAATTTTTACCTTGTGGCAAATCCACGCCGACTTTGCCGCCGACACTTGAATCGACCATTGAGAGCAAGCTCGTTGGAATCTGGATTAGACGAACACCGCGCATATACGTTGCAGCCGCAAATCCGGCAGTATCACCCACGACTCCGCCGCCTAAGGCAATGACACTTCCACTGCGATCCAAACCGGCATCGACTAAATCAATGTAGAGTTTCGAAACCGTATCCAACGTCTTAAACTGTTCACCATCTGGCATACAGACCAAAGCAGCATTCGGTAAATCCCGAATTAACTTTTCCCCGTAAAGAGGTGACAGTGTGGTATTGGTAATGACAACTACTTTACCGGTAGGCAAATATTGACTGAGGTTGCCCAATAAGCCACTCGAAATGTGAATATCGTAATCACCACCGGGGGCGGTTACACGGATACGGTCTGCCATAATTGGATAATCTCATCTGCTATTGTTTCAGGGCTTTTACCAGTGGTATCAACTTGGTTCGGAATTGCTGAATAAGCCGGCTGTCGCTTCTCCAATAAAGCCCGCCAATCACCTTTCAGCAAAGGGCGTTCGGTTTTATCGGCCTTCAGGCGCTCTGCGATGGCCTCAGGAGAAGCATTCAGACATACGACAAAACCAGATGCCAACATGACATCGCGATTACTTTCATCGACTAACATGCCGCCACCGGTTGAAATGACGTAACCACCCTGCGCCGCAAGGAAGCGGCACATACGCCGTTCGATGTGGCGAAAACGCTCTTCGCCATCGTGTTGAAACATTTCAGTGATAGACATACCGATACGCCGCACAATTTCCTCATCGGTATCGAGGTAAGGACGACCAAGCTTTTCCGCGACGAGCTTACCGACTGTTGATTTACCTGTACCCATAAAGCCCGTTACGACAATATTCCGATCCTTATTCATATCCAAATCGCCACTCCACATTATCCATCGGCAAATCGCTCAGCCGCGCCTGCCGCAAACTGTCAAAACGCGGTTTCATCTCGCCGATACTATCCCCACCCAGCTTTTCCAAAAGAGCATCCACAATGACGATTGCCATCATCGCTTCGCCAATTGGGACTGCGCGGGGCAGCGCACAAAAATCGCTGCGTTCAAAGACGGTGTTTTCTCCTGCACCGGTCGCCAGATTAACCGATTCGAGCGACTTCAAAATGGTAGCGATGGGCTTCATCGCTACACGGGCGACAATCGGTTCGCCGGTAGAAATCCCGCCTTCGGTACCACCTGCACGGTTTGTCCGGCGAATCAAGTGGTCTTCATCACTGCTCAACCCAATGGCATCATGCACCTGCGATCCGGGCTTACCCGCGTTATCAAACGCCTCGCCAATTTCAGCGCCCTTCATGGCGTGAATACTGACCATCGCCGCCACGATTTTCGCATCCAAACGCCGATCCCAGTGGACATGCGAACCTAAACCGGCTGGAACATTCAGGGCGATCACCTCGAAAATGCCACCGAGCGTGTCCTTATCGATCTTGATTTGCCGAATAGCCTCGTGCATAGGTTCGATGCTTTCGACTGCGGGGCAGCGCACATCGTTTTCTTCGGCTAACCGGAAACGTTCCTCATAACCCATTTCGGGGTCAATCGTCGCTTTCACATCACCGACTTGCACAATGTAGCCGCCTATAATGATACCGAACTCGGCCAACAGCTTCTTACAAATCGCCCCCACTGCCACGCGCATCGTCGTTTCGCGAGCGCTGGCCCGTTCCAATGCAATCCGCATGTCGTGGTAACCATATTTGATCGAACCCGTCAAATCCGCATGACCGGGGCGAGGAATAGTCATCGCCTCGATGTCTTTTTCTTTCCAATTTTTGAAGTCGCGGTTTTCAACCAGCAGCGCAATCGGCGCGCCAGTCGTAATACCATTCATTACACCAGATGTGATCCGCACGGTGTCACGCTCGATGCTCATGCGTCCACCAGAACCATAGCCTTGCTGACGACGCGCCAACTCACCATTAATATCCTGTGGTGTTAGTGGCAAGCCAGCCGGAAGACCCTCAATAATCGCCGTCAGCATCGGCCCATGTGATTCACCAGCAGTTAGAAAACGTATCATAATCGGTTATTAACCTTTGCGAATTTCCAGCGACGAAAAATCAATAATTGCTTTCGCTTGTAGAAGAAAATCGGCTCCTACAATACCGTCCATCTCAAATCCGTAATCTAAAGCGCCCATTTGTATGGTCATCGGCGAAACAATCATGTCGCCAATTTGCAACGCATTGATTTGCTTATCAAGAACATATTCTTCACCCCCGACCCCACTCATTGTGGCCGGCATATCGTCATCATCAGGAATAATATCGATCTTTTCCATATCATCAGTTTTAAAAGCACTTCCACCCGAACCTGTATCTATTAGTACGTGATTCAATATGAGCGTTTTTCCGTTTCGCCCATGAACCACTACCGACACAAACGGTAAGTCATAAACGAGAGTAATCGTGGGCATTATTGGGAAACTTTGCGTCTAAATGCATCAATAACACGCACTTCTAATACTGTGCGTTTAGTATGCAACATATAGTATTCTCGATTTTTATCGAGGTGATGAAGACGCTTATAACACTCCCAAGCAGGTTTCCAATCGCTGCCAAATGCTTCAACGACTTCCATCGCTTCAATAAACCGAGTTTTACCGTTAGTAAAAGCGTCCAATACTTCAATTACTATCCAACGATGGGGATACTTTTCGCGCACAGTTTGCCAATTCATGTCAAACTCCTCGCTCACTTCAGCACTAAAGCTGCTTTTGCCGCCTCGAACATCACCTCAACGGGCGGATCTTGATGCGTCCAAATCTTAAAGGCTGCCGCGCCCTGCCGAACAAGCATACCCAATCCACCAATTGCCTGTCCACCGTGCGCTTCGACTTGTTGCATAAGCAGCGTCCGTTCTGGACGATAGACGGTGTCATAAACCGTCACGCCTTTAGGGAATGGTACCCCTTCAATCCACGGGCTTTCATCCACTTTAGGCCACAAACCAACCGAGGTACAGTTTACGATGAGCGAGGCGTTTTCCTCAGCAGCTTCGTCTAACGTTTTCACGTCTGCGCTGCGAATACCTGCCGACATCGTTAAATCCGCCAGCATGACCTGTGCCTTTTGCTGGGTGCGGTTCACTACAATGACTTGTGCGCCTGCTTTCGCTAGCCCATAGACCGCCGCCCGCGCTGCCCCACCTGCTCCCAGCACAATAACCTTCGCACCTGCCAGCGTAATATGATGCGCCTGCAAATCATCAATGAGGCCAACAACATCGGTATTCGTACCAACATTGCTGCGAAAGTCAATCGTATTCACCGCCCCAACCGAACGCGCTCGGTCGTCGGCTAGCACGAATGACATGACCTTTTCTTTTAATGGAACCGTGACGTTCACGCCAATAAATCCACCTTCGTCACGCAGCATCCGCAAACTTGGCCCCACAATATCCGGCGGCACTGGCGCGAGTTCATATTGCCAGTCGTTGAGTCCCAGCGCTTTGAAGGCTGCGTTGTGCATCGCAGGGCTAATACTGTGCGTCACCGGCCAACCAATGACCCCTACTTTGTTCGTCACTAAAACCATCCCATCTTACGCGAGATCACGATCATTCCCGTCACAAATACCACATGCGGAGGCGCACAGCATTGTATCCAGGGCGTACGCGCTAACACGATGGATATCACGTTCGTAACCACGAAGAGTCCGCCAACGACCACCAACAGCGTACATCCCACACCCCAGAATCGCAGCGTTCGTCGTTCGCGTTCATGCAGCACAAGCTGTTCCGGTGTTATATGTTTATGACCATGACACAGTGAACAGGGTTCAAAGGCAAATTGCTTGCGTGTACCGCTTTCACTTTCGTCCCACAACCAGAAGTATTTCCCACCCTGACCGTTGCAAACCGGACACACAGGATCAGCTTGAATCCGCTGCCAGGCGTCCAGAGATTCCTGTGAAATGTACCCTGCCCCACTACACAGTGAACAGACCTCATGCCGTTCAATATTCTCTACATGAACATCACTGCGATGTTGCGGTTTATATTTGTAAGTATGAGATACCTTACCTGTCCCGTCGCATTCCGGACAGATCAACGGCTTAAGTAACTCGGTTGCGCTCGTCATTAACCTTTCATAACCGCCAACACTATTGAACAGCCTCAACCACGATATGGGCATTCAATCCGGTCATGGTCTCAGCAAAACCCGGAAACGAATCACTGGCACAGCGTGCATCCATCACCGTACTATCGCCGGTTGCCACCAACCCCGCCACGCTCAAACTCATCGACACGCGATGGTCATCATGACCTTCGACAGTTGCCGCTTTGAGTTGTTGTGGCCCATCAATAATGAAGCCATCCGGCGTTTCAGTAATCTTCGCGCCCATCTTTGCCAGTTCACCTGCCATGACCGAAATGCGATCCGTCTCCTTGACACGCAGTTCCTGAGCATCACGAACGACAGTCTGCCCTTCGGCCAACAGCGCCGCTACCATCAAAATCGGAAACTCATCGATCATTTCAACAACGACTTTGCCACCGACTTCGGTAGCCTTTAAGACGCTGTGACGTACACGAATTTCGCCTACAGGTTCACCGGCTTCTAATCCAGTTTCGGTCACGGTGATGTCTGCGCCCATTGCCTTCAACACCTCGAGGATTCCGGTGCGTGTTGAATTGAGATTGACACCAGTCAGCGTTATATCACTGTCGGGTACAATCAACCCCGCCACAATCACAAACGCGGCTGAAGAAATATCCCCCGGCACTGTCAGATCCATCGGCTTCAACGCGCCATTCGGCTTCAACACAATCGTCGTGCCATCGCTACTGATGTCTACGCCCATTGCGGTTAACATCCGCTCGGTGTGGTCACGCGCGGGGCCGGGTTGGATAACAGCCGTCGCGCCTTTTGCAAACAAACCCGCCAGCAGCACCGCACTTTTGACCTGAGCGCTGGCGACCGGCATATCATATTTGATACCGTGCATCTGGGCTGGGCGAATCGTCAGCGGGGCGCGATCATTAATCGCGGTAATGTCTGCACCCATCATTTGCAGCGGGGTAATAATGCGCTTCATCGGGCGGCGACGCAGTTGTTCGCTGCCATCCAGCACACTTTCAAACGGCTGCCCGCACATAATACCGGCAATCAAGCGGATACCTGTTCCGGCATTCACCAGATTGATATTGCCTTTCGGCGGTTTCAATTCGCCACCATGAATAGTCAATTCATTCTTACTATGCCGTTCAACTTCTACACCCAGCGCCTGAATGGTCGCCAGCGACGCTTCCGTATCCCCTGCTGCCAACCAACCGCGAACCTTTGTATCGCCTTTTGCCAGCGCCCCGAACATCACTGCCCGATGCGAAATGGACTTATCACCCGGCACAGTCGTCTTGCCACTCAAGCCCTTCGTGGGCTTCACCTTGAAACAATCATTTGCCATTTTTATACCCATTTTCGTATTTTTGATACCAATTATTGCGGGCTTCCCGGGCTGGCTTCAGAAACTCGGCCAGCTTTTGATCATCCCGCGAAATAAGCATGGCTTCGAGCATCGCCAATTGCATTCGAAAGAGCGCGAGTAAGGTTGCAACGGCCTGCGTATTCGTACTGACCACGTCACCCATCATCTGCACATCTTGCCCCGCCAACCGCGACATATCTCGGAAGCCACCCGCCGCCAATTCCCATACAACCGGATCAGCTTCACCTTCTCGTGCTACAGTCGCCACCAGCGCCGAACTCAGCAAGTACGGAATGTGGCTAATCGCCGCCACCAGATGATCGTGTCGGTCGGCTTCCATCTCGAAGGGAACAGCCTCTATAGCTGCCACCAACTCAAGCGCTCGTAAACGAGTCGCAGGTGTCGTGCGCCGCGTGGGACACAGGACGAAGGGCCTCCCTTTAAAGAGATTGCCGTCGCTGGCCTGTACGCCGCTCACTTCCTTACCGGTCATAGGATGCCCACCAATGGCATGAATACCCACAGGCAGCCGCCCCATCACTTCGCAAATATCGTGTTTCGTCCCACCAATGTCGATCAGCAGCGTATTCGAACGCAAATACGAACCAATACGCTGTTCAATCATGCTACGGATCATCTGCACCGGTGCCGCCAGAATAACCGTATCCGCTTCTGAAACACCGGTTTTTAAGTCATCGGTAACGGCATCCACGATGCCGTTTTTGAGCGCATATTCCCGCGACTCAGCACTTGGATCAATACCCGTTATCGTCTCCGCATGATTGCGAAGTGCCACTGCTAACGACCCGCCCATTAACCCTAAACCGACGACTGCCAGATGTCGGGTCTTAAAGCCACCAGAGGCCATATTTACCTCTATCCTTATCCTTAATTGAAATCGAGCGTCATTCGAATCTTCAATCGCTCGAACCCCATTTTGACGTAAAACTGTTGTGCGTTCGCGTTAAATTCGTATGTGTCCAACAATACCCGATGTATACCTTGTGCAACAGCCTCAGCCCGAACCGCTTGCATCAGCTTTTGCCCGTAACCCTTGTTTTGGTAGGCGGGCTTAACAGAAATTTGATCAACAACCATCCATTTCTGTGCATAGGTATAGGGGTTTTCAGGACGGTTAACCACCTTCGCATAAATATACCCTACTGCTTGCTGCTCGGCTTCTAGAATGAATACAAAACCGTCTTCATCCGCCAAAATGCGTGACTGAAAATCAGCCGCAATCTCAGCGAAGTTATTCGACTGCTTAAACAAATAAGGATATTCATCCGCATGGATTTGCTGAATATCCTTATTCAGCCCTGCCAATAACTCCGCGTCAGCCAGCGTTGCAGGTCGTATCATCGCGTTATTCATCGTGAATTATCCACTTTACTTATCAACACAAACCATTTTCCTCTTGCATTGGTTTCCTCCCCTGTTGCTATGGGGGAGGATTAAGGAGGGGGTTTCATCATCAAAACCTCTTAGAATTATGCAGTTCGGTCTACAGCTTCTGCAATACGCTTGATCTGGCTAACCATTGAACGGAACGCATCGTAGCGCAAACTTTGTCGCCCATCCGAATAGGCTTTTTCCGGCTCAGGGTGTACTTCTACAATCACGCCATCTGCACCTGCTGCTACGGCTGCCCGTGCAATCGGTATCACGTATTCCGAGTAGCCTGTACCGTGACTCGGATCAGCAACCACTGGTAGATGCGTCAAGGCCTTCAACACTGGAATCGCATTGACATCGAAGGTGTTACGGGTCGCCCGCTCGAAAGTGCGGATACCACGTTCGCACAGCATCACGCGATTATTGCCGTGTGATAGGACATATTCTGCCGACATCAACAAGTCTTCAACGGTGCTGCTCATACCGCGCTTGAGCAAAATCGTATGCTGGCTTTCACCGACCTTATTGAGCAAGCTGAAGTTCTGCATATTACGCGCACCGATTTGCAGTACATCAGCATACTGGCACACCATCTCAACCTGCGTCGTATCCATCACCTCGGTCACAATCGGCAGTCCGGTACGTTCGCGCGCTTCAGCCATCCATTGCAAGGCTTTCTCACCATGCCCTTGGAAGCTATACGGAGAAGTACGCGGTTTGAATGCCCCACCGCGCAAAGCCGTCGCACCTGCTTCCTTCATTTCGCAGGCAATTTCAATAATCTGTTCGCGGCTTTCCACCGAGCAAGGTCCAGCGATAATCAACACCTTATTGCCACCCATTTGCGAACCATTCAATGCTACTTGAGTATCATTCGGATGGAAGTGACGGTTAGCCAGTTTGTAGGGGGCAGTAATCCGAACCACCTTCTCGACACCCTCCATCGAGCTGTAATTTTCCTCACGTAGAGGTGTTGGGCTTTCACCTACAACACCGACGATGGTATGCTGTTCGCCTTCGGACAAATGGGCTTTGTAACCATCAGCCTCAATCCGGCTTATCACGTTCGAAATAGCTTGTGAACTCGCTTCAGGTTTCATTACGACGATCATGCGTTTTCTTCTCCGTTTAAAATGATTTTGTTATCAGGGTACATTGCTGGGTACAAGTCTGGACGCAGCGCCATTGCGCCGTGCATATAAACATGTTGAATTTCATCCAGCGTTTTTTCAGTGTTCCAGTGAACCAATATGCGGATGCACATCGGTATTCCATTAGGCACATCGACTTCCTGTGCCCCCATTAATGCTGTGCGATGCCAGCCCATATCACGTCCCGCCTTTGCCGGAAACACCGCGTTCAAATCGCTGGTGGTCGTGAAAATCACGCTGGCGACATCGTCTTCCTCAATCGCGTTTGCTTGCACTATCGCTTCCAGTAACTTTTGAGTTGCGTCTAATATGGCCTCCGCTGTGTTATGGCCAACAGTCGTCGCCCCGCGCACACCTCTTACCCTAATTGCCATCGTTAAGTACCCCTTTCGTTCCGGCAATACGCAATAAAAAAGGCGCAGAGCGTATACTCTGCGCCTTTTGAGTTTCCTCAATATTTTACGGTTTAATTTACCGTCCTAAACCAGCACGCAACGCTCTACAAGTCTCTATGTGGCTTGTAAAGTAATAATAGGAGCTGAAAAACAAAACGTTGGTTTGCATGGTTAAATCAGATAATTTCCCCGATGGAAGAGAGCATAACACGCTTTCAAAGCATTTGTCAAATGATTTAGCGTCTCAAAAACGTGGAAGGTTGCATCCGGGAAAGGTTAATGCAAAGCCATACCAGCGCATCAACAACTGCATCGGACGATCCAATGACCGAAGCTGACCGTTGGCTTCAAACAGCGTATCATTCTGGATATAAGCGCCCTTATCAAGTCGCAGTATGTCGCCTTCCCAAACGGCACGGCGGGTTTCAACATAAGCGGCAACAGGAGCAACGGCATCCTGTTCTTGATAAATCAACAAAGGTCGCTCATCAAATTCAGTTATCAGCACCCGATCATCAACATAAAGCATCGTTAACGGAAAAAAGATGCTGCCTGTCAGGTTCCAAACACCCAAGCCAAGTTCAAATCGTGGACGACGTGTATCTTCTTGTCCAATCGTGCTGGCGATTCCCGCCTCGACTTTATCAGGGTTCGCCCGCATCTTTTCCATCATCCGCGACAATTTCTCTTGCTCTGGTGATAGGGCGCTGGTGAGCAATACGGAAGCATTCGTTCGAGCCAACACTTCTGCCACAGCCATCTGTCGTGTCGTCGTAATGACACTGAGGTTCTTCCCCACACTTGCCCCATACAAACATTGACCGGTCACATGCTGCCAGTAAGAGTTGGTTTCCTCATCCCAGATGAGTAGTAGCCCGTCATAGCTGCCCCGCCGCTGGAAATGCAGCATTTTCCCTTCGACTACAGGATTAAATACCATGCCCGTATTACAGGCATTGCAGAAAGTCATCATCCATTGTTGGTCGCCTATTTGCCCCTGAATGACGTTGTATGACAAGACAACCGTCATCGGAAACGCATACAGGATTTGCGCGTGTTCAAACACCAATAACCTCGAATCCAATGCAAGCTGTCCATTTGTCAACGCATCTTGCACTGAATGGGTTTCGCTGACCATCAAACGAGCGGGATAAAGGCTGCTATCGAGATAATCCTCCAACATAGCGCGACCCTGATCAAACGATTTTAAAACTTCCATTGCATTTCTGGCTCCGCAGTAGACTTTCAAATAAACCAATTATAAGGGCAATGAACCGCAGATATAATAATCTTGCCAGAACAATAATGTAGGCTAAATATCCGCTCGGGACATGTAGCAATATTGCTTTTAAAAGCAGATCGAACGAATCGATTAAATTGGATGCCATACACACTTTAGTTACCAACTTGTTCGTGTATACACCAAAAATAATAAAAGACTGAACCAACATCATCAAATTGCTCGTTTTTTTGGCGCATCAGAAGTACGCTTATCGGATAACGATATTAAATCACTGGAGCGGATTTTAAGCCGAAAGGGGGAGGCATGACCATAGCAGACAATTCAACGCCTGATAGCGGTTTATACAATCAACTCATGCTTGAGATTGATGCAGGGAAGGTTAATCGCGCAGTTGAGATGATTTTGGCCTTGGACGGACGCAGTTTACAGATTGATATACTGTCACGGCTTGCTGCCGATCTTGATCAAGTTCTAAATATTCGGGGTGCCAGTACACTTGATCTTAACCGCGCCCGCGCTCTGGCACGCGCTCGCGAATGTGCCCGTGATCTGGCTCTTAACCTTGATTTTGAACATGCGAACGCGCTTGAACTGGCGATTGATCGCGCACGCGTCCTTTATCTGTATCTTGACCGTGCCGCTCAGATCAATGAGATCATTATTGACTGCCTCAATATGATGGATCGAGAGAAGTCATCAACCAACCTTCCGGCAGTCACCAACTCACCAACAACGAATAAGTTTAACCGAGGGAAAATGGTTGGCATCGCTTTAGTGTGCATTCTTGTATTGGTCGGAGTGGTCACGTTGATGGTACTGCGTTCGCAATCGAATAATGCGAATACAGTCACATCGGCTGGCGCTCCCCAACAGCAAATCAATATCACGGCGACAACCCTCGCCACACCGCAAAAATAAGCTGCCCACGGGGTAAATTGTTTTTAGATTGAGAGTGGTTTTTAGGTTTGAAAACTCGAACCGAATCATGTTGACAAATTATGAACTTATGTTCTATAATAGAAGAGGAAATAAGACCATTTGCAATCATGAGAGAAATGCCTTGAGTCTCAAAATGCAACTGGGCAGCAACATCTAATGGCAGTAGGATGCCGCCGCCGCCGCCAATAGATCTAGCTTATGCTTGTATCTTGAAACTTGTAACTGTTTTGTGGAAGCGGCGACATACACAAATTGCACGGCTATAGTCCCCTTGCGGGGCGGTGGCAACAGGCGAGCGATCCGCTGCATTTGTGTCATGTCGGTGGCATTAAGGGAGCCTCCCGCCGCACAAAAATGTCAATTCGGCACCGCGCTCCCTCACATCCGCAATGCAGTTCGGCGGAAATACTGCAATTAGTGCAATTGTTGCAGCAACATTTACAACATATTGAACTTTTGGCGGATATTAACTATCCAATGCCGCTCGTAGTGAAGCTGCTAGCTCACGCACCGGCTGTGCCCCACCCTTACCAGCACGTACCAGCGCACTCCCGACAATAAAGCCATCGACTATTCCGTTCATGCTGCGGGCTTGTTCAGGCGTACTAATGCCGAAGCCGAAAACGAGAGGAATATCGGTATATTCTTTCAAGCCCGCGATAAAGTTA
>JACDGI010000759.1 GCA_013821665.1 Anaerolineae bacterium | reverse complement strand
CTCTAGCTTGTTTTTATCTTTTTCGGTACTTTTTCCCTACCTGAGCAGTTACTAATTTGCACATTTATCCGCTGAATTGCACGGCGGAAGTCAGGGAGCAATTTGCCGAATTGACATTTTAGGTCGGCGGGACGTTCCCTGCTTGCCGCCAGTGCAGCGGGTGGCTCGGTCAATGCCGCCGCTGCATTTTTGGGGGTGCCGTCGCAGCGGATTTACGAGAGGCATCCGCCGAACATGCAAAAACAAAGACATTTAACCGCCAAGACGCAGAGGAAGAAGAGATATGCATTTAACGCAAAGGCGCAGGGATTTTTAACACAGAGACTCCAAGACACAATGACACAGCGAATTATGGTGGTTGTAATATGGTAAGTGATGATTGAACCCTCACCCCCAACCCCTCTCCCTCATGGCGAGGGGAGCCAAATAATCTATCCCTTGCAACCATCACATAGAATTATTTTAGCACGGAAATTCTATTTTGTCGGTTAGAATGTGCAAACTTTAGATGATTTGTGGGGCAAATAGTGGACGGACGCAGCACGCTACGTCCCTACGAAATCATAAATGTGGAGTAAATCGCGAATGGGTACCCAGCCGTGGGGCGCAAGGCCTTGCGCCCCACAATGGCGTGGTGATTTAGAGGTTAAAGCAATCAGGCACGACCCCATTTATTGAAGGCTTCATCAAAGGATACGCCTTTGGCAAAATCCTCGCGCATCCCTTGTTCGCGGGCTTCCATTTCTTCGACTTTGACTAAGGTTTCCATCGCTATGGCTTGTGGCACGAGCACCACACCGTCTGCCTCACCAATGATCCAATCGCCGGGGCTGACTTTGACGCGGCTGGTCAAGGTTCCGGGCATACCGATGGTGACGTTTAGGGCGGTCATGCGCCAACGTGCCGATGACTCGATAGGGGAGGTGCCGCGCACACAGGCTGTAAAACCGGGTATGATTTCGAGGCCGAGATAATCACGGATATAGGAGTCGATGACGATGCCATGTGCGCCACCTTGCTTGAGCGCCCAACTGGTCATTTCGCCAAATTTACCGGCGTGCTGCTCGCCACCGGATTCGATCACCACCACGCAGCCGGGATACAACATGCCGCGCAGCTTTTCAAAATAATTTTCAGCCCAACCTTCTTCGGCGGCATCGCCTTTGGGAACGGGATAAGCGCTGCCAAGGGCGGTGATGACCTGTCCGGCCATGTGCTGCTGTGGGAAAAGGGGTTTGATGCCCAGATCGAGGCATTGATTGCCGTAGCCCATGCTGTCGAGGGTGTCATATAAATTCGCCACGCGGATTTTGTCCCAACGGGCTTGGAGTTCGACTACGGACGGTTGTTGGTCAGCCATTTATTTTTCATCCTTTTTTAAGAGCGATATTTACGGAAATCATTTAAGTAGGGCGCAAAGCCTTGCGCCCCTACAAGCCCGTCAAGGAGGGAGGGAATTAATCAAAATAGGTGTCGCCGTTCCAAAGGAGGGATTTGGCGACTTTTTCGTTGAGTTCGACACCGATGCCGGGACGGTCGGAAAGGGCCATCGTGCCATTTTGGATAAAGGGTTTGTCGCCATCGCATAGGTCATTCCACCACGGAATATCACGCCCATGAAACTCCAAGAATAGGAAGTTGGGAACCGAGGCCATCACATGACAGGCAGCCATCATACCGAGAGGGGAGGAGACATTGTGCGGTGCGATGGGAATGTAATGAACATCGGCAAGATCAGCGATGCGTTTGCCTTCGGCGATGCCACCCGCTTTGGCTAGATCGGGCATGATAATATCGACGGCATGTTGCATAAACAGTTCCTCGAATTCAAAGCGCGTGTATTGGTTTTCACCCGTGCAAATGATGGTGCTGCTGGAACGCCGAACCTGTGCCAGCGCATCAATATTCTCGGCGGGAACGGGTTCTTCTAACCACATTAAGCGCAGCGGTTCAACCGCCTTGGCTAAGGTGATGGCTGAGGGCAGATCAAATTGACCATGACAATCAATGGCGAGGTCAACCTCGTAGCCAATGGCCTCGCGGATGCCTTCGATGAGGTGAATAACGTGGGTCATCTCTTTGGCACCGACCGTCCAATTGTAACGATCCAGTTTGCCGGTTCCGGTGCTATCGACATCAAACTTGACCGCGCCGTAACCTTCAGCCACGACTTCCTGCGCTTTGTCACCGTACGCTTTGGGATCATTGGATTCGCCAGCGTGGCAGTCGGCATAAAGCTGGATTTTGTCGCGGAATTTGCCACCAATGAGCTTATAAACTGGCACGTTGAGCGCTTTGCCCACGATGTCATACAGAGCGTTTTCGATGCCCGTGATGGCGAAAATGAGGGGTGGGTGGCTTGAGCCGCCGTATCGTCCACCACGCCGCAGTTTTTCGTAGAGCATGTGGATGTTAAAGGGGTCTTGGCCGATTAAAAGTGGCTTCATGGAGAGGATGGCTTCTTTGAGGGCAAAACCGGAGTAACTGGCTCCAGAGTTGCATTCGCCAGTGCCGACGATGCCTTCATCGGTATAAATGCGAACGAACGTCCACACGCTGCCGCCACTATGTTGTTCTTGCCGTCCAATAACGCAAGCTTGTACATCTTTAATAATCACTATTAATTTGCTCCTTTTTCTGATGAATGTGTCGAAATAAATCCTGTTTGAATAGAAATAACTATATCGTAATTGATTACGTTACATATAACTCTATAAGTAACATTTGATTGTAGCCAATCTGTGCCGAAAGTACCCGTGTATTTTAGGATTTGCCCAACCTTGGTCTTATAAATCAGCTCAATTAGGGTAGGGCTGGTAGTTAACAACAAGGATAACCTTATCCAAGTAAGCCTATTTAATTTTTGTGTAATATAATATTTTTGTTGACGAATATATAAATGAAATTGGTTTGAAAACTGTAATAAAATTCATTTTTCGTGCGAGATATCTGGAATAAGGCTAGCTTTTGTTTAGGTACATGTTAGGTTGTGTAAATATGATAGTGATAGAATTATTATGTCGATAAGATTTAACAATTTCTTCTTATTCCAAAAGGATAACTTCAGTTATAGTGAGATTATAAAGACATATAAAAACTAACTGTTTTATTGTCTCCATCATTATTTAGATCGTATTTCGGGATAGAAGTTTAGACGAAGTCAATATCTCAATCTCACTTTTTGCGTCAATGTGGCAAAAAGTGCTGTTTTAATGTGCGTTATTCAGAAGTTGAGCACTATTTCCCATAAGACGTGGAGGTCTGCGTATTTTGAAAAAGTATCTCTTTAGTCCGAAATTCAGTTTTCGACCAACTATTTTACTGCCATTTGTGCTTTTAGTTACCGTGGGGATGATGGGCATTTCGGCAGTCGCTGCCCAAGATCCCACGCCAACATCGATTCCGAATGCGGGTGGCAACGATCCGACGCTGATGTCTGCACTGAACCGCAGCGGCGCACAGATAACCTTTCATCCAAATACTGGCAAGGTCAATTTTATTGGCGTGGCAGCAGGAAACCCAATTACCCAGCCAATCACATTGGCACAAGGGGCATCAGGCGAAGAGGCGGCACGCGGATTCCTCTCTGTTTACGGTTCGTTGTTCGGTATTAACAACCAAGCTGCTGAACTCGTGCGTGAGAACGAGAAAAAACCAGACAATACGCGTAAATTTGAGCGCTTCCAACAGGTATACAATGGCGTACCCGTCATTGGCGGGGAATTGATTGTTCAAGTTGACAACAATAGCAATATTTTATCCGCAAATGGGGAAGTGCTGCCGAGGATCTCACTTTCGACAACGCCGACGGTAACGGCTAATAC
>JACDGI010000758.1 GCA_013821665.1 Anaerolineae bacterium | reverse complement strand
TGTCAGATGCGTTAAGCGCTTCTACTGGCTCACACTCACCGTTGGGCGCGATGGTCGAACAGGAGAGTAAAGGCGATCTAAGCCGCTTCGACCAGGTGGCGGGGCGGCTGGAACAAAGCGCCGAGGCACTGGCGAAAGTGGCTCGTTTACAAATGCAGGTCATGTTGGGGCAGTTGAAAGTCAGCGGAGGTGGCGATGTCGCCGGGGTGATGGGCGATGTCGTCCGCCAGACTCAGGCAGATCGCGTCCAAAATGGGCAGCCAGCCGCAGGCGGTATCGACCACCTGACCGTCGCGGATCGCATGGCGCAGGTGCTGGGCATCATGCCCGTCGGTGGCGACAAACCAACGGTGCAGGAGAACCTGCCACGCTTCGGATTGTTCGCGGATCAGGCGCTGCGCATGGGCATTTCAGGCACACAGGCGGAACAGGTCGTCCGCGAGGTCAAGTCCTCGCCCGACGGCAGCCTGTCTGAACCAACCCGCACTGCGCTGGTCGAACAGGTCGTAGCCGATCAGCATGTGTCCTATGGCACAGCCCGTGAGGAGGTCAACCGGCTGGAACACAGCGCGCAGATGCTGCCCAACGAAATCACCGCTTTCGGCATGATGGCGGTGCCGCAAACCGGTGTTCAGCCCATCGTTCAACCGCAGGTCAATGTTGAGCCAGACATCAGGATAGAGCCGCAGGTCGATGTGACCGTTGCCGCACCGCAAGAGGACGGTGATGCCGTCTACACCGAAGCCATGCACAAGCAGGCGGCGCTGGGTGGCAGCGGCAGTGTGATCGGAGGCAGTTCCTAATGGAAATATTGCACTACCATTCTCTGGAAGAACTTCGAGCCTTATCAGTGAGTGATCTTCATGCGCTGTGGGAACTCGTCCCAACAGATCGCCAGCGCGCCTACAAAGCGGCTTACGAGCGCGAAGTCCGCACGGCGGGTGCAGTGGGTTCGGATGCCCTTGAACGGCAGGTCGCCGCCGAACTGCTCAAACGCTACGATGAAGCCGCGCTTGTCCCGGTGGGATCGCGCTGGGCGCGTACCCCCGGCAGGGTGCAGCAGGCTGCTAAAGAGAACACCGTGCTGGACGCGCCGGAAGATGAGATGCGCCCCACTTCCAGTAAACCCTCACCAAAGGTCGCTGCCGCTGTTGGACTGGCCGCGCTGCTGTTCGTCGGCTTTATGCTCACCCGCTTGCTCGGTGGACGCCCATCAAGTGCTGTGCAAGCCACTCCCCACGCCAGTCTCATGCCGACTCCGGCTGTCAGCCCTACCCCGACACCGCTGGCGCTGGAAGCGCAGGATGAGGTGATTCAGGGCGGCGACAGCGGACGCGAAGCGGCTTATCCGGTCAACTTACAGGTTGTCACCCATGAGGGCGCTGATCCCCGCGTGTGGGTGGTGCAGCGCCGCCGGGTGGCTGCCTCCGAATGGCGATTTGACTCCGACTCCAACACGGCTTCTTTCGTCAACGGCATGTCGGTGCGTCCGGTCATTGGCATCCCCTGGTCAGAGGAGAACGCCGCCTTCTTCGATGCCATGCACACGGGGACGACCTTTCTGCTGACGCTGAATACCGGCGCGGTGCTGCGCTTCGAGTTTGACGACAAGCGTCAAGTGCGCCGCAGTGAGACCAGCATCTTCCGCCAGGTCAGTCCGGGGTTGGTACTGCTGCTGATCGGGGAAACCGACACGGATGGGCAGCCCACCTCGACCCGCACACTGGTGACGGCGACCTATCCGCCAGAGCAGGAACTGTCCCGCGATGGGCAGGTATTAGGCGTGAATGTCACGGTGCAGGAAGGCGGTGTAGGCGACCAGCTTCAGTTGGACGATAACGCCGTCACCCTGCGGGATGCACGACTGCTGACCGACCAGCCTGATCTGCCGCCCGACACCCAGTATCTCCTGCTGGATTTCGATGTGACGGCTGGGGCAAACACACTAGATACAACTTCCTGGCGGGTCGAGTTCATGGACGCAGGGGGGCAGGTTTATACGCCCAACAGCGCCGCTCTCACCTACACTGATTATGCGGCGCTGCCGACAGAAATCCCGGCGTTGTCGTCGCTGTCAGCATCTGTCGGTTACATCGTGCCGCGTACCCTACAAAACGGGCGCTGGCTGGTGACAGATACCGCTGGAAACGGGGTGTTATTCAGGCTTTCGTTCGCCGTCCCACCGCTTGATCTCCATTATGACGGCGTGGATGTGCGGTTGGTCAGTGTGACCTACATAACGGGGCAAATCACCACGCGGCTGCGAATCTACAACGGACGGGCCGAAACGCTAAATTTCACACAGGATGACATCTGGTTGGCGCTCGGTTTTGCGCCTGAGCCACCCGGACCGCGCAATCCCGCAGAAGGCTTGACCCCTTTCGATATACTGCCGGAACAGGCAGTTGACCTCACACTGGTCTGGTACTGGTCAGGTGAACCCTACGCGAGCATGGGAATAGGAGAATACCAGTTTGCGATTCAGTTGCAGCGATGAGCTAGACTATCCTGAATTCAGAAAATTGCTTCAACATTGTAAGTCACATGATTAGATGTGATCTTGATACTGTAGGATATAGGCTCGCCCTACCTCAATATCCGTAACAAGACTTAGGACAGTCATTGCACTACTGTTCTGTCGCTATCTCAAGTAGAATCGCTATAAAATCAAAATAACTACTACAGGATAAGAGGTTGCTGGGGATGGCTTATCTGGGTTTGTTCGTCGGCGTAGATCGTTACTCGTCAATCGACATTGATGAACTTTCTTGTGCAGTCCGTGATGCCACTGCGCTCCATGCTTTGTTCGCAGATACATTAGGCGACGGTGGCGTTCTCCTTTCTGACAACACAGCAACACGCCAATCAATCCAAGACCAATTTGAAGCTCTCACGCACTGTGATGAGAACGATATTGTTGTTATCACCTACTCAGGTCATGGAAGCGACACCCATGAACTTGTGACGTTCGATGCTGACCCGTATGATCTTCTGAATACGGCAATCCCGCTGGATACTCTGACCAACTGGTTTTCTGCCATTCCCGCTCGGCGGCTTATCTGCATATTGGATTGTTGCTTCTCTGGTGGCATGGGTGCGAAGGTACTCCACGTACCAGTGCATTCTCGAAATATGCTTTCTGTTGGGGTCAAACTCGACAAACTATCTGGGGATGGTCGTCTTATCATTACTGCATCAACGGATAAAGAAGAAGCATGGGAAAACGCGACTATTGGACATGGCTTGCTGACATATTACCTGCTTCAAGCTCTACAAGGCGCTGAAGAAGTTCGCCGAGATGGGCGAGTATCTGTCTATCGACTGCTCGAATATGTCACTCAAAGTGTTAAGAGCCAAGCTATTGCTCTGGGAAAAATTCAGCATCCGACACTACGTGGCAAAATTGACGATGCGCTAACTTGGGAGATTTTTAAGCCCGGAAAGCATTATTTTTCGGCATTTCCTGAGCGGGAGCGAGCGAAGATCACAAGCGACATTGCCTCTCTACAGGGCTATGACTTTCCTCAGTCACTTCTTGAAACGTGGGCGCAAGAAATTCCGTCGCTCAATCAACTACAGCTTGATGCGATTAACGAATTCCATGTTCTTGATGGCGATCATCTTGTGGTCTCTGCCCCAACCTCATCAGGCAAAACAATGATTGGTGAGCTTGCCGCGCTGAAAAGCAGCCTGACTCGAAAGCGCAGCCTCTTTCTGCTTCCTCTCCGTGCGCTGGTCAATGATAAACATCAGCAATTCACGCGCATGTATGGTGACTACGGACTACGAGTTATTCGAGCAACAGGTGAGTTCAACGATGTCGTATCTC
>JACDGI010000072.1 GCA_013821665.1 Anaerolineae bacterium | reverse complement strand
TCCCGTTTGAATTCATCGCTGTACTGCTTCTTTTCCATCATTCGCGTCTTCTCCTCTTCATTCGCTCTATTTTACAAGGAGAGACTCACACACTCCATTTTAATGGGGTAATTCCAGTTTTCTGGTAGGAGAAAAACCGCATTGCAAATCATCTCGCAGACTCAAAATCGTTTTAACCCTTGCCCCGCGTTATTCTCTAACTAGCGCTTTTCCATATGCCTGTTATCCATCAGCCAGTTAATAACATCTTGGCTGATTTCTCGCGGCTCATTGGCCTCTAAGCGGCGATCGGTTATACAGACGATTGTCAAAATGGGATCATCCTCATGAGTGCTGTCATTGTCTAAAATGCTCACAACACGGTTGAAGATTTTTGCGCCCTTTTGTGCTAATTCAAATGCTGACCGATCCTCAAGAAATTGGATCAGGGGCGCTCGATTGTCGATTAATGAATAACTGGCATATATTTCACGAATTGCGGTCATTCATTTCACTTTCCTTTTTCTTTGCATTCCGTAGCGCTTGTGCCAATCGTAATCCCCCGGTTGTGTACCCAGAATACCTTAAATTAGGTCGAGCGCGACCAATACCCGATGCTCAATCTCCTCACGCTCTTCACCTACAGGCATATGAAATAAAGCAATCGGGTAGACCGTCACTCGATAGTCTTCTCGGTCAAATGTCCATTGGGGAACAGGATGCTGTTCACTTATCCAGTCGTGCAAAGGATGGTACTCAGTCGGCTTGTATCTTGGTCAATAACGATGTAAAAGTGTCTCATTTCTTTGCATTGAGCCTCGCCAGAGCCGGTTTGAACATTGCAAAGCATCCCTTAGTCTTTGAAGATAGCAGCGACAGCCATTTTAAATCCGGGCAGCACATCGCCACCTTCCAAAACATCCCCTACTCTCAAGCGCTTAACAGGCTGGCCGGGAATATGTACGTCAATGATCTGGGTTTCAGGATTGCCCACCCAAACCACTGTACCCGCTGCCATATAATTGCCGATCTTGTGTGTCATTTCATCTTTCGTGTTGCCGGGTGACAACATTTCAATGGCAAGGTCAGGTGCGAGTGGATTGTAAGCCTCATTGTTCTCTTCAGGTTGTCGAGCATAGGATATGAACGCGCCGTCCGGTATGTAGTCCTCGCCAGCAATAACATAGCCGCCGTCTGCTCCAGTGCAACGCCCAAGATCGTTGTCTTCAACATAAACGGTGACCCGTGCCACCAATCTATTCCCCTCTCGTGATGATTTCCCGTTGGATACCACTTCAACGATCTCCCCTGCGATGTATTCAAAGTTGCGATCCCGATTTTCGGGCCGCATGACAAATTCATAGAATTGTTCTTTGTTTACCGGTTGCATGTTGAGCATATCGCGCTCCTTATCTACTCTCCGGTCAATTATGGCATATTTCGGAGTGCCGTGACAAAGTTTGTGGCACTGTTAGAGTTAGTGCTGACATTCGCCTACCTTATCGACACATCATTATTTTTGTTAATCACCTCATAGAAGTGATTCATTTTTTGTTTTTAAGCGCTTTCTTTCAAACGGTTGAGCGCGAAGCGTAAACCGCCTACAGCATTCATATCTACCGGATGTAGGTCTTTGGTGGTTGAGTGGGTTTTGCGATCCAAAATCTTATTGCCATACCAGCTTTGCTTGCTCAGGTAAGGTTCAATCAGCCCTGCCCCGCCGCCCACTAAGATCACCGACTTGATACCACGAAAGCCATCAAAGACTCCATCAGCGATGTTGTTGGATACCCATTCAGCATAGCGTTCCGAGTAACGATCAAGCAACGGTTTCAGATCGGCTTGTAGTCCGGCGACGGTCAAGATGTAATCGCCACTGACACTACCCAGGCGAATGATATGATCAATATCATCTACAGTAATACGGGCCGCATCGTTACCAATTTGTTTCTTGACCGCTTGGAGCATCGGTTCCCGAATATGAACATGCACGCCACCAGCTTCCCATGTGGCATGTTGCAGGCTTTCAGCGTTGAAGTTGCCGTTGGTGAATTGCAGTGCATCGAGCGTATGTGCGCCTAGGTCGAGAATAACAACTTCACCGTCCAGTACATCGGACGGTGCCAGATTGCCTTTATCATCCAGCACGAAGCAAGCTGCCGCGCCGATACCTTCAGGCCACACCGTCACATTGTCATACTGGAACTTGCGGGGCTTTTTATCACCTTTGAGACTAATTTCAACCTTCCCTCCCTTTTGACTGAAACGATCATGAATGAAGACTTTCAAATCGTTGTATAAACCGGGCGGTGCAAACAATGATAAGTCTACTGTTCCAGACTTTATGCCTAGCCGCGCTAGTGCATGAGCGACCAGCATCTGATGCATCTCGTTGCCGTAGCGATTCGCGCCAATATGGTGTTCCAATTGGCGGCGTGTAATTCGGATGACATCATCGCCTGTGACATAGCGATGCCCGTCCCAATCCACATAATCGTATTCCAATTCCAAGCCCTTTCCTAATCCCAGGCTGTCACCGGTAGCAGCGGCTCGAACGGAAGGCTCGTAGAAACTCTTGTACCCTTTGGCAGTTGCGAGGACGGCATTCGTGCCGCCATTGCCTGCATCCACACTAGCGATATAATCAGACAAGATCAATCTCCTTTAAAACTCGGTTGGTCTACGAAACCGCGTGGGTCAGCCGCGCGGTTTTGCATTATTTCTTTACAAGCTGTTTCGACATATTAATAAAGTTAAGCGAACTTCCATTTTTTGTTTCTGTTACTTTGTTAAAGATCAGGGTCGGTTGGTCGTCGTCTTCAAAGACAGGCATCGCAAAGCTGGGCGCGGCGATTTGCTTGGGGTCACCCTGCCCCGTTGATTGGGATTCCTGCTTTGGCTGTACCACCTGCTGTTGTCTCAAAATCTCCATAAACTGCCGTAATGCTTCGGCTGTGCTGGGAGCGAACTGGGCCTTGTATTGCGGGAACACATCAAATAATGCCTCAAGGTTTCCATTCTCTAGCGCCCAATACAATGCAATGGACTCACGAATGATTGTGACTTCACGGCGTTGCGACCTAGCGAAATTCAGGATTTCGAGGACATGGGCATCTTTAGGATGATCGACCCGCAGTTGGAACTTACGTGTTTGACGCGGGACGGGCTTGCGTTTGCTTTGTTTCTTTTGCTTCGGCATAATCGTTTTACCTTTTAGTGTGTGTCACACTATAGTGTGTAAGTGCGCTAATGTGCTATACTGTACGATAAAGTTTGATTGAGTGCAAGTAACAGTTATTGGAAAATAGCGAACTATAGCGCTAGTTGCGCGGGTAAAAGTTAGGGGAGAGAAAATGTATTCAACGTCACAACTTGCTAGTCATTTTGCTGTGAACGCACAGACTGTTAAGAGATACGCAGAGGAGTTCCGAGACTATCTTTCTCCCACAGCTACTCCAGAAGGAGGAAACACTCGGCGTTTTACTGAGGATGATGTGAAGGTTTATGACTTGATTGTAAGAATGAAGCAGGATGGTAAACGCTTTGAACAAATCCATGCAGCACTGGCGAGTGGCGAGAGAGGGGAGTTGCCGGACTTCGAGATTGGTAGTCTGACAGCAGCGCAAAGTAGCGCACAGTTGCGACTCTTAAAGCGCGTCGCTGAATTACAGACGGAGGTCGAGCGACTTCGGGGTGTAGATGCAAGGCTGGAAGAAGTTCGAGAGCAACTTGCAGAAGCAAAGGCAGAGATTAAGTCATTGAATCGTGAAATTGGAAGATTAGAGGCCAAGCATGACGAGTAGACGAGTAGGGGAAGGCAGCGACAAATAATCATCCACCGCCGCCAACTTCTAGAATATTTTAAAATGACCTCACCCGAAGGCCTCGTATACGACAAGCTGTAATTTTTCAGCGCTGATTTGTTCCAATGTGGTCTTGGGTTCAGGAAACCCCGATACATCTCACTCTCTGTTATCCGCACCTAACAATTGGACCCTTTGCCTACCATATCAGAATTAGAATAGAACAAATATTCATACCGTTTTCTAACCAAGTTCGTACCACTTCATATCTTTACTTGTAGAACAAATGGGCGTACTGTTACAGTCCCAGTATTTACTTTTTGTTATGTGGATGAGGAAGACAACTTGGACAGAACTGTTACCGACATAAGGATGCACCAAACAGAAAACGCGGTATCGCTCGAACTGAGCAAACGCCATCAGGCCATCCTGAACTTTGTTTATGAATACCACCTTTCTAAAGGGCGTTCACCTTCTTTGCGCGAAATAGGGCAGGGCGTTGGTATTACTTCTACTTCCCATATCTCCTATCATATTCACCGGCTCGTTCGATGGGGCTATCTCGGACGAACACCCTCTACGTGGCGTTCACTGTTTTTGATGCAGCAAGGTTATGCAGCGATTGGCAAACAACCGGAAGATAACCTGAACGTCACCGTCAATCAACTGCGGGATGAAAACAGACGGCTGCGCGAATGGTGTGAAAGATTGCATCAGGAACGCGACGATCTGAATGATCGACTTCATGGCTTACTCGCCCAAGCCAGTTAAACGCCTACAATCACTTTTGCTCCTCTAAAAGGCTGAAGGCAACTTCGGCCCTTTTTTCGCTCTCTTATGGTTTGTATTCTGTTACATTAAGGGGAAAACGATGGGAACTAAACGCCATCAAACCACAAACGCTGTCTATCAATTCCTTTGGGACTATCAACAAGAACATGGGTTTGTGCCGACCCAGCGAGAAATCGCCGAACAGTGCTTCTTAGCCCAGTCGAGTGTTTCGCGTCATCTGGACAAGTTAGCCAAGTGGGGTTGGCTGATCCGTGAAGAGGGTCTGGCACGTGGGATTCGATTGCTCAAAACGCCCCAAACGGACAGTGTGAGGGAAAAAAGCGATCAAAATATCCGATAATTTTATCGCCTTTGGGAAGAACATCGGTGCTATTCTGGTTTCTGTAAGTGGTGAACTGCCGTTCGTCCTCTACAGAACAATCCAATATTTAGGACGCATAACGGCAGCGCCCCGCTCACAGTCTGATGGCCGCAGATGTACTTAAATTTGTTGGAACTAGATTTATTTCTAATCGAGCAAGGAGTAAGGAGGAATGCCTATCGTCGAACAACAACTAACAGAAATGACAAACGATCCCGATATTCGCCATGAATTGAAAGCCTTAGCAGCAGAAGAAACGCTCACTTCACCGTGGAAGGTTTGGCACAGTGTCAGCCTTATGGTCATCGTCGTGGCTTTGGTCAGTATGGAAGGATTTGTACCCGCCAACTTTCGTCTGTGGATGTGGTGGGCCATCATGCTGCTGCTGGCACTGTTCGGGATCATTGCTGGCAACGGTGTGACGGGGCAGTGGTTGGGACTGTTCATCGATACCCGCAATAAAGTCGGCCTCGCCCGCTTTCAGATGATCCTCTGGACGATCCTGATTTTGTCGGCTTATTTGACGGGGGTCATGGTGAACGTGGATCTCAAACGACCAGAACCCTTATCCATCGCTATTCCGCCCGACTTGTGGCTGCTGATGGGAATTTCGACCACCTCGCTGATTGGCTCACCGCTCATTTTGAGTGCCAAGAAAGCCCGTGAGTCCAAAGAACTGGATAAGCAGCGGGCGCTGGAAGCCTTGACCCGGCAGGCAGTGGATACCGATAAAGTCACGATTGTGGGGCAATTGGTTGTCAACCAAGCCCCGGAAACAGCCCGCTGGGCAGATATGTTCCAAGGCAGTGAAATTGGCAATGTCGGCCAACTGGATTTGGGCAAAGTGCAGATGTTCTTTTTCACCCTGATTCTGGTGCTGGCCTATGCCTCGGCACTCTCGACTTTGTTTCAGCAAAGTACAGCGCCGGTCTTGGCACTGCCGGTGATTGACGGCGGCATGTTAGCCCTCTTAGGCATCAGTCATGCTGGATACTTAGTGAACAAAGCGCTACCGCATAGCGACAGTGAATAGCAATCTTCCGCTTCAGACTTGGACACATTTGTCCCGTCTGGACAACACCATCCGTAATCCCTCTTCTGTTCAAGTGAGCAGGGGAGGGAAAAAGGGAAACATGTAATACAAGAAATTATCGATTGAAGGAATGATGACTCGTTGAAAAACTGTGAAGGTCAAACGACCTAAACCAGACATCTCTATACCCATCCCTGATGAATTGTGGAGAAATCTGTCTTGAGGCTTAAAAGCTGCAAGGCGAGCCACGGCTTTGCCCGTGCCAAGGGGATAAGCCCTGTATTGAACTGAACAAAAACAAATATTGATAAAAGGATTTTGAAATGCAAACACAAATTGAACGACAAGAAGGGGAAGCGCTGCTTCTCACAGACCAGCGCCGCGAGGGAACGATCCCTCAAGCGGGCAAGATTGAAACCCAAACGGTTCATCCTTTGGAGGAGCGCACGCTGCCAGAGGGCTTGCGCATGGCAGCGATTGCCGCTATCCAGCAGGATGCATCTGAGGCTTATGCGATACAACCCAAAGAGGGATACTACCAAGCCGTCAATCTTCAGCATGAACTCCACGCCAGCTTTTTCCCTGGTGGGGTCGGGTTGACTTCCACTAACGAAAACCATGTTTGGCGCTGGGGCATGCAGCTCACCGGTTATGGTTACGGAGAAAAGCGCGAACCTTTGGCGGAGGCCGTACTCAGCGCTGAGGGCAATCGGATGGCGTATCGACGCGATACTTTGACCGAATGGTACCTGAACGGCCCGCTTGGTCTCGAGCAGGGGTTTACGTTGCACGCGCCACCCGGCGAGCGGCAAGCGGATGAAACTTTAGTGCTGGATCTCGAATTCCAGAGCGGCTGGACCCTAGAATTGGCCGCAGACCGGCAGCATTTGATTCTTAAACAACAAGATGGGGCGCAGATCCTGCATTATGGCCATTTGTATGTCACGGATGCCCATGAGCGCCTGCTGCCGGTGGAGCTGGCGCGTATCGGCGAGCATGAAGATTGCCCCCAGCACATACAGATTCGCGTGGATGACCGAACAGCCGTCTATCCCATCGTGATTGATCCGCTGGTGCAGCAGCAAAAACTGATCGCCAGTGACGGCGCGGCTAGCGACAGCCTGGGCTACAGTGTTGCCATTAATGGCAATACTGCCGTGGTGGGGGCTTATCTGGCAAATGTCAGCACGAATGCCGATCAAGGAGCCGCTTACGTGTTTGTGCGAAACGGCACCACTTGGACGCAGCAGCAAAAATTGGTTGCCAGTGACGGCGCGGCCAGTGATCAATTTGGGTATGCAGTCGCCGTTCATATCGATACGGTAGTGGTCGGTGCGCCGCTCAATGACAACTCTAACGGCACTAATGCCGGTGCAGCCTATGTTTTTGTGCGCAGCGAGAGCGTTTGGAACCAGCAGCAAAAGCTTATCGGTGAAGCGGGTGCCACCCATGCCAATGATAACTTTGGTTGGTCAGTCGCCGTAGAAGACGACGTTGCGATCATCGGTGCGCCGTATGCGCCGGGTGTTGGTATTGACCAAGGTGTGGCTTATGTCTTTAATCGAGTTGACGGTAGTTGGGGCAGTACTTGGGCTCAGAAAATACAGCCAGGGGGGACAGTCGTCGGCGGCGACGACAATTTTGGTTGGTCGGTAGCACTCAATGGCAATACCCTTGTCATCGGTGCCAAAGGCTTTGATAACGGTTCCAACTTTGCTCAAGGAGCCATCTTCTTCTTCCTCTTCAGTGCAGGGACATGGAGTGCCGAGGGCGGGCGTATCTATTCCAGCGATGGCGGTTTTGATGACCGCTTCGGTTCTTCGGTGGCTGTGGTCGGCGATACGGCAGTCATCGGTGCCCCCCTCAATGATAATGCCAAAGGTACTGATGCTGGTGCCGTTTATGTTTTCACACGCAGCGCCGGTGTCTGGAGCCAGGCCCAAAAGCTGCTGGCCAGCGATGGTGCAGCCAGTGATAAATTTGGCAGTTCGGTGGCCCTAATTAGTGATCGCCTGATTGTCGGCGCACCGCAGGCCAATATCGGGGCCAATGGAGATCAGGGCGCGGCTTACGTCTTTGTTCTCAGCGGCGGTACCTGGACGCAGCAGTCTAAGGTAACGGCCAGTGACGGCGCGGCCAATGACCAGTTGGGCAGTGCGGTGGCGCTCAACGGGAATACGGCATTGCTGGGTGCTGCGCTGGCTGATGTCAGTGCCAATACTGATCGTGGTGCGGCCTATGCATTTGTGCTGGCTGATCCGGCACCGACTCCCAATAGTGGCGGTTCATCCGATACTTTGAGCTGGGCGGGGGAAGTGCAGCAGAACGGATCTCTGGCCTTACGAATCGGCGAAAAAGTGGAAACTGCTACTGACTTAGTGAACTATACGATGGTCGGGACGATGGATTTCACCCGCACTTATCGTCAAACCAAGCGGTCAATCTTCCAATTTATGGGGTTGGGCTGGCAGCATAATCATGCGCCGACTCTAGTCAAAACTATTGGTACACCCAACACTATCCTCGTCCAGATGCCCAATGGCGGTGAACTCAAACTGACTGAATCATCGGCGGGCAGCAATCATTATAAAGCTAATGCAGGCTCTGATAGCGTGGTGGATTACAACACCGGCACCAGCCAATACACGCTGACCGGCAGCGACAAATCGCAGTATATCTTTGATGTGTCGGGCAAGCTCATTCAACGTCTATGGCCGCCCTTTGGTACCAATGCCGCGAACTGGGTCTACACCTATGATGGCAGCAACCGGCTGATCTCCGTTGAAGACAAAGTGGACAGCACTACCTTGAGTGGTCGCAAGTTGATTTTCGCCTATATTAGCAATCCAGGTCAGTACAATGACAGCAAGTTGTGGCGGATTGGCGATCAGGATACCACCAGTTTGACGGGGACACCCGGCGGGCGTTATGTGGAGTTCACCTATACGCCACAGAAGAATAATGGTACCCCCATTGCCAGCCCCAATGCGTTGCTCAATACCGTGCGCGATGTGCGCGGCAATGTCTGGACGTACAAATATTACGGACAGGCGGTCGGGGAGACCAATACCAACCAACTGGACTTCCTACTTGAGATCACTTCACCTTCAGTGGACACCACCGGCGATGGCACTGCCGACGGCACCCTGTCGTTGGAGCAGTTGAGTTATACCACCAGCGGTGCGACCATCACCAACATCACCAAAAATGAGGGCAACAGCGCTATCAGCACGGCCTATGCTTTCCAAGCAGGGGGGCAGAATGTGACCACCGAAACCGTGGCCGGTAAGGTCGGGACACATCTCTTCAGCGATGGGGTCTACACGGGCTTCCAAGATCCGGCGGGCAACGTCGAAACACAGGTCACGAATTTCCAATACCGGCCTGAAACGGTCCAGAATGCCAATGGGCAGCCGACCCAGATGAGCTGGAGTGCGGATGGCAAGTCGCTGCAAAAGGTGACGGATGCCTTGGGACGCGTGACGACCTTCAGTTACAACAGCAACGATACCTTGAATTATGTGCTAGATGCTGAGGGGCGTAAGACCCAGTATACCTACGCGGACGCCGCCAATCCGCTACTGGCAACCCTCATTAAATTCTTGGATACCAATGGCACGACCGTGCTGCGCTGGCAGACTTTCAGCTATGACAGTCATGGCCGGGTGTTGACCGCCAAGCTGCTCGATCCAGCCAATGGCACCACGATCATGCAAGAAACGGATCGGGCTTACTATTCCGTTGCAGGTAATGGGTTCGGGCTGATGCAAACCGAGACAGTGGTGGATCCTATCACCCCGGCCAACAACAGCAGCACCACTTACACCTACGACAGCAAAGGGCGGGTCATCAAGACCCAGAAAACCAGCCTGTTTGGCTGCTGCCAATTCACCTACACGGTGTATGACGATGCCGATCATGTGTTGGTGGTCATCAACAGCGATACCAGCCAAACACCCCCCACCAGCAAAGCCGCAGCGATTGCCATGTACGACTCGGCCCATCCGGACAAGAACCGGGTCACAACTTACGACTACGATACGCTGGGCCGGTGCATCTTAACCACCGTCTTTGATGGCGCCACTTATGCCGTCAAACAACTCACGGCTTACGATGCCCTGGGGCGGGTGGTGCGCAGCATTGCCAATTATGTGGCCAATGGAGCTATTCCTAATCCCTATACCGTCAGCCGCGCCAGCTTCACCCACGGCACTAATGTGGATCAGAACTTGGTGACGGACAATTTCTACAACAGCCGTGGCATGTTGCGAAAGCAAATCGACCCATTGGATAATGTCACCCTGTACGGCTATGACGATGCCGGACGCTTGGTGAAAACCATCCAAAGCGTGTCCAACGCCAGCTACAACAACGATTACAGCGGGGTGTCGCCTGATCCGTCCTTAGCCAGTTACAGTCCCAGCAGCAATGTCGATCTGGATATTATCAACACCCGGACTTACGACAAAGTGGGCAATCTGGTCAAAACGGTGGATGCTTCCGGGGTGGTCAACTACACGGTTTATGATGTTCTCAACCGTCCGGTTAAGACTGTGCGGGCAGCCAAGGATGCCGCCACTGTTAGCTTGAATGCCGGCGATGGGGGGTATGTTGCCGCCAACGACCCGCGCTCGGCCAGCTATACGGCCGACACCGCGCCAGATCGCGATTTGATTGAAACGACGAAATATGACAAGATGGGGCGTGTCACTCTCACGCAGCGTCTGCTGGAAAACCGTCCGACGGCGGAATGGGAAACCACACTCTATGGTTACGATGGCTTAGGGCGATCCGTCAAAGTGATCAGGGTGGCCAGCAACGCCGCCTATAGTATCGCAACGGATCCCACACTGGCGAGCTACAGCGCCAGCGCCAATGCCGATCTGGATATCATCACCCGCACTGCTTATGACAAGGCCGAACGGTTTATGTATACCGAAGACAACTTCGGCTCAAAGAGTTGGACGGGCTATGATGGCTTAAACCGTCCTGTCAAGAATGTGGTCAATGCGGTCGGCACCGCCACGGATGGCAGTGTCAACGATCCCCGGTCGGCCACCTATGTCCCGAATACCGCCGCCGATAAAGACCTCGTGCTGGTCACCGCCTATAACAGTGAGGGTCGTGTGCAAAGTGTGACCGACGCGCTGGGTCGCATCACCCGCTATGTGTATGATACCGTTGGTCGTGTCACCCGAACCGTGCAGAACTTCGTCGATCCCGGCCAGGATCCTTCTCTGTGGGTCTATGTCAATGGCTGGAAGAAAAGCGATGGTACCACCGTCATTAGCAACGGCACGGACAACGACCAAAATATTGTCAGCAGCACCGTTTACGATGGTAAGGGCAGGGCGGTACAACGTATTGACCATCGCAACAATGTCAGCCTGACGATCTATGACACGCTCGACCGTCCGTTGCTGAGCATTGCTAATTATGTGGTACAGGGCAGCAGCCAACCCGCCAACTGGCTGTGGAGTACGACCAATAACCGCTGGGAAGATGGGGCAGGCAATGCCATTGCCTTCGGCAGCGACAATGACCAAAACCGCATCACCAGCATGACCTATGACTTACTCGGTCGCGCTTTACGGATGCGGGATGCGGCAGGTAGCGAAACCCGTTACACACTGGATTTGTTGGGACGGCGTAAACAAACCATTAGCAGTTATGTGGATGGCGTTTTCAGCAGTGCGTTGCCTGATGAAGATTTAATCAGCACCACCGTTTTCAACAAGACCGGTCAGGCCGTATCGACAACCGATGTCCGCGGCACCCAAACCGCCTTTACCTACGATAAGCTCTACCGGCCTTTGACCCTGACACGCGCGGTAAGCACGCCTTTGTCTAGCGTGACCTATACCTGCTACGACAAGGCGGGTCGTGCCCAACGCACCATTCAGAATTGGTCGAATACGGGTTCACCGGATGCCAAGGATGCCAATGGCAATTGGACCTTTGTACCGTCTACCAATGGCAGCAACAATGATGCCGACTTGACCCTCGACAGCCGTTTCGACAAAGCCAGCCGCCCGCTCAAACGAATCATCAACTACCGGGCGCAAGGAATTACCAATCCCTCGAATTGGATTTGGAGTACCGCTAACAGCCGTTGGGAAGATGGGGCGGGTAATCCACTGACCTTTGGCAGCAACACCGACCAGAACTTGATCAATTTGACCAGCTACTACAAAAATGGTCAGGTTGAAAGTATGACCGATGCTGAGGGTGTCGTTTCCAAACTGCGCTACGACTTGCTGCGCCGGCAAAACCGGCAGGTGCAAGCTTGGGTTGATCAGACGGAAGACCCGGCGCTCTGGGTCTGGGATGCGGTTGATCTGCGTTGGGAGAAGAGCACCGGCAATGTGGCTATCGTGCATGGTACCAACAACGACCAGAACATTATCCAGGACACGACCTATGACAAAGGCAGTCGGGTGCTCAACCAGCGCGATCCGCGTGGCAACGTCACCACCTTTGTCAATGACCAGCTCAACCGGCGCAAGTCGCTGACCAACCCGATTTCTAAAATCTGGTCAAGTGTTTATGCTGATCTGCCCGGTGCAGGGGTGCGAACCACCACCACCTATCCGGGAATCACAGGGTCCGCCAACTACACCGTGCAACAGGATATGGATCGGTTGGGACGGCTCTTGAGTATCCAATATGGGGATCCAACCGTCACCCCCGATGTCAAGCTGGGCTATGATGCGGCAGGCAATCGTTCCAAGATGAGCGAGTACAGTGCGGCCGGTTTCACCAGTCGTATTCGCGAGACCACTTTCGGCTACGATAAAGTGCATCGTCTGTCCAGCGCGGGTTTCGACAACGATGGCAATGGCACCGTCGATGAAACGGTCAGCTACCAGTACGACGCGGGCGGCTTACGCACCCGTCTGACCCTACCGGGCAGCCTGAATGTGACCTACACCTATGATGCCCGGGGACGGCTGATTTCACTCACCGACTGGGACAGCCAACAAACCCAGATGGGCTATGATCTGGCGGATCGGCACTTGAGCAGCAGTCGTGCCAACGGGTTGAGTTCACAATATGCCTATGATGCGGCCAGCCGTCTCAATCTGCTGCGCCATGCCAAGATGGGGTTTCCCACCAGTGCTGTTCTGGACAATTTCAACCGGGCGGATTCGGCTTCGTTGGGAGCGAACTGGGGTGCCTACTTTGGTGATGCCAACCTTGATTTGAGCAGCAACCAATGTCGGAACCCGGCTTCAGCCGGCGCATCTAGCTGGGCCAGCGCCTATTACACTGTCGCCACCTATGGGCCGGACTGTGAGGCTTACCTCACCTTGAGTGCCCGTCCAACGGATCGCTTCTTACTCAGCGCCCGCGTGGGCGGATCGCTTAGTAACCCCAACAACTACTCGGCTGACTTTAATTCAGGGGCGAGCGGCACCCACAAAATTCTCCGTACCGATGCGGGGTCACAAACCCAGCTCGGCATCAGTTTCACCCAGACTTTGGCCGTGGGTGACAGCGTCGGCCTGAGTTGTGTCGGCTCGACCATTAATGTCTACTACAAAGCCAGTGGTGGCAGTTGGGTCTTGCTAGCCAGTCGGACGGATACCACCTACACCGCCGCCGGTTATCTGGCGCTCGAAGCGGAGATCGGCCAGTGGAAGTGTGATGATTTTGGCGGCGGGACGCTGGTCGCAGGCGGCGGCGCCTCCACCACCTTGAGCCACTTTGCCTATATTTCAGATAAGCGTGGCAACCGTATTCAGGCGCTCGAAGTGCTGGCAAACATCGCTACAACCACCGATACCACCATCGCCTCGACCGACAATGGTTTGGCACTCACTGGTACTTGGTCGGACGTAAGCGGTTTCAAAGAAAGTGTCCAGACGACGGCTGTTCTCAAGCTGATCTTCTTGTCCAATTTGGCAACCTTGACCATGGGCAAGGGACCCGATCACAGCAATTATGACCTGTACATTGATGGTGTCTTCTGGCAAACCAGAGATGGCTATGCCGCGTCGGCCACACAGGAGGACATTACGGTACCAACCGCCACGCTGGTTAATGAGGGGCCGCATATCCTTGAAGTCCGTAACAAGAACTTGAAGAATAGCAGTTCATCCGGTTTTAAGGTGCGCTTCAACAAGCTTTTGGTGGTCGATAAGACCTGGACGCAGCAAAACATCAAGTACACCTACGACAAACTGGCGCGGGTGCTGGAAGCCCGTTACTGTCCGGGTTTGAACCTGACCGCTGTCGATGCCGACTTGCAGCGCCGTTACCTGTACACCTATGACCGGATGCATAACCGGCTAACCGAGAGTTTAGCCCTCAATGGCGGTGCGCCAACCGTCAAGACCTTAGCTTACAATGCAGCCAATCAGATCAACACCGCCGGTTATGTCTACGACAACAATGGCAATCTGACCAGTGATGGGGTCAATACTCATACTTGGGATCGGGCCAACCGCTTACTCGCGATGGGCGGCAGCACCTACAAATATGAGGGCGGTGGTAATCGTATCCAGCAAATCGTGGGGGCCAACACCAGTAAATATCTGCTCGACCTGAACAGTAGCTTACCGACCGTGCTGGCTGAAACCATTGGGGCCAATGTCACTCGCTTTGTCCACAGTTTGCGTGGGCTGCACCAACTCAAGACGGCTGCTGGCGCATGGGAACATAACCTGCCCGATGCCTTAGGCAGTCTGCGCGTGGTGACCAATAACGTGGTGGCCGTACAGGAGAGCCGGAACTATGGTGTCTACGGTGATGTGTTCGGCACAACCGGCACCAGCCAGACCCTATACGGTTACACTGGTGAACCCACCGATGCCAACGGGCTGGTCTATGACCGCGCTCGCTACATGAGTCCAGCCTTGGGGCAGTTTGTCAGTCTTGATCCGCTGGAGACCTTCAACCGGTATGCCTATGTGGATGGCAATCCTGTCATGCAAATTGACCCATCTGGCTTGATGGTAGATGAAGGCGGTGGTGGCGGAACTTATAAACCTAAATCAATACTGCAAATACAAACAAATGCTATAGTCCATATCGCTATAAGTACTACGGCGAACTTTGTGACAAAAGTTGCAAATTCATTAGGTCTAGGTATTGTAACAGGAACAGTCAAAAAGATAGAAACTACAGCACATCAAAATGTAGGAGGCAGTTATGTATGGAACGAAAGTCCAGCCGTTCAAACAGCTTATAATAAAGTGGTTTTTGGTGGTTTAAATCGGATAAACACTAACAAAGATGCAAATAAAATTGTCAGTGCTATAACGGCGTCGGTTCAAAATGGCAAGCTTACGACATCCAATGCCAACAATAAGCCTGTGCTCAATTTAGCGCCACAAATGCAGAATATATTTGGGTACAACGTTAATTACGGCGGTATTCATGGGGAACAATTTGATCCAGCATCTGATGATGCTAGGATATCAACATTACATTTGTTGGACGCTAGTCTCCAAATTTCAGGGTATCTTCAAGGAAAAGGTTCACTATCTGATTCTGGAATTGACACTTTTCACAAAGTTTTTGGCACAATGCCCGATGGAATAACTCCCATGAATATCTATTTGGGAGCCGATAAATCAAATTCAGGAGCACCTGATCAGGGTTATACTCCCTCCGGACTTCAGAACATGTATTTAGGGTCACAAATGTCGACAGCAGGAATGACACACGAGTTTGGGCATCAACTTAACAGATATTACGGCGACAGCTTATCAGGAGGGAAAAGAGAGACAACATTTGCCGGATATACGAGTAATCAAGTTCCTATAGATCAAGGAAATAGTTATTTATACGTTAATTACGCTGCTCATCCGTGTTCGCTCGGTAAGGATCAAAAATGTCCAGGGGAGCTTCTACCAGACATATTTATGACTGCCGTATTAAATGGACAAAATTATCAAGGAGTTGATAATCCGGATCCGAAATATTTAGTCGCTTGGAAGAAGCCTAAACTTCAACCTGTATTTGATAAATATATCAAATTAGAGTTAAATAGTTAGGATAGGTCGGAGTAATTGATTTATAGGGGTACATTCGGTGTATCCCTATAAAATCTTATAGGCGGTAGTCTAATGATCCAACCATTTGTTAGCAAATGTCAAAAATCTTTTTTCCAGTTTTAAGATTTCGAAGTTGAACTTTCGAATCAAAAAATCCTAGCATAGTGTTCCCATCTCTTGAAATATCATAAATATCTCCAAGTCCGGTAGAATCAGAAATCTTTTTAGTGTAAGAATGGGATTCAATATCCCACACTTCCAGTTTTGTTGTATCTTCATCATGAACATTTGATAAAAGAATGGCATCGTCCTCAGGAAAAAACTTACCCTCAATTCCCTTCCCTTCAAAAGTCTTAATCTGACTTCGCGTTGCAATATTCCATATAGATAGGTGTTCTAAAGTGTAATCTACAGTAAGTAAATATTTATTGTCAAACGAGACATCAAGTGTTCGCCAATTCGCTTTGGTATCCAAGTTAATAATTTGATTAGGTTCGCTTATCGTTTGTATATTCAATCCATCATATCCGGTTGTTATAATCCAATTACTATCGGTAGAAAAAATAGAGTTGAAAGCACTAGTGAAGGTGTAAATTTTATTTTCATTTTTAACACTCCAAAGAGTCACTCCTCCGTCGACCTCAGTCAACATCAAATACTTATCATCTGCTGAAATTTGAGCATTTAACAATGACCGTTTCGCTGAAAAATGATATAGCTTTTTTCCGGATTTTGTTTCCCATAAGTTTACTCCTTCACTCCCAGATGTGATGATATATAAGCCATCAGAACTAAAGAATGCGTCTGTCACATCGGTTGAATTCGAGTTGTCACGTTCAAAGGTGTATACTTGTTCGCCCGTTTCAATATTCCATAGAATTGCCTTAGAATTATAGCCAACAAGTAGAAATTTTCCGTCCGGTGAAAAATTTGGTACCCCAATAAATGAATTGAGTTCACCATCGAAAGTTTGAATAAGTTTAACTTTATCTGTTTGAATATTCCATAAGCGCATTTCGGCAGGATCGCTAGCTGGTGTCCGCCAAGTTGTAACTACTGAATTTCCGTCCATAGAAAACTTAGCAAATAGAGCATTGCAAGCTAAATCTGGAAAAGTTGTTGGAGATTTAGCTGCTAGGACAGTGTTGCTGAAACGGAAACTTTCTATGCTTAATAAGGAAATCATAGTTATGATAGTAAAAATTTTAAACGTGGTTTGATGTGTTGAGCGCATTTGTGATTGTCCTCAATTTTGTTGAGAACTATTATAAGTCAACTAACTCAATTATTGTCAACTTGGCTCAAAGGTAGGGAAGGTGTCACCAGCGACCATCTGAGCAAAGGAACATAGATTGGGGTTTCTGCATATTCCCCCGAAAAGGTATAGTCAGGCATGTTGTCGTGTCCGAAGACATCGTCCCACATTGAGTGACCGGAACATCGTCCTACACCCGGCAATAGGCGATATGGATAAGACGAACTATCGAATATCACCTGCCTTGCGCCATAGGTTCTGGTAATGCAGAGCCAGGATTCGAGCTTCCTCACGCAGCAAAATCAGATAGCTGTCGAAAAGAACGTGCTGGCCGTACAAGCCGCGAATCGGTAGTTGCTTAATCATTACGCCTTGATATTCCACAATGAACTCCATTCCGAGGATATGAGCGGCGACGGGCTGCTGCCGATAGGCGCTGCCAATCGCATAGGTATGCCGATCAATCTGAATAGTGCCATCACTGGTGACCCGTCGCCGGTAAATTCGTCCCTGAATGCTATTAAGCCAGTAGTCCGCGGATGCACCATATCGGGTAGGGTCGGCAATTTCGGCAAGGTGGCTGTCGGAAATGCGATTTCTGGTGGTCGATTCTGGCATGCTTGCCCCTGATGCGGTCGCTGTTCATTGTAGTAGTGCGGGAAATTTGCCAAGACCGCTTGGGCTTCCGCGAGAGTAGTCGGTGCAAAACGAGCAAAGTGCTCATATTTGAGTGTTTCAATACAACGCTCGACGAACGGTTTTTTATCTGGACGATGCGGTGGGCATGGAACATCCTCAATGCCTAACACCCGCAGCATTCGGATCATGGG
>JACDGI010000757.1 GCA_013821665.1 Anaerolineae bacterium | reverse complement strand
ATCCAGCATAAGGCCGCGCCGGCAATGCAGTGCGTCAGGATTTGGTCGCCGTCGTTGACCAGCCACGCCGCAAACTGCCCACACTTTCGGCTGACTTCGTTGCCGCGTTCGATCTCGCTGTTAACAAAGTCTAAAGTTGCGCGGAAGGGGTCACGTTGGTCACGCAGGGCTTGGTGTGCCACATCCAGCGCTGCCGGAATAATGTGGTTGAGGTCGTCGGCTGTGGGGCGGGTGGCGAGGAGGCGTTTCGCTACCTGCTCCAAGTAAACTGCCTGTCGGGTCGGCGAGGCTTCAAGGTCGCGGGCAGCCATCGCCAAACCTAATCCGGCTACATAGGCCAACGGTGGGCCACCCTGTACAGTCATATCCTCAATGGATTGAGCCACTTCCTCGACGGTTCGCAGGGTTACGAATTCGGTCTGGAAAGGATATTTACGCCGGTTGAGGACGATCACCGCTTTCTCATCCTCATCGTAGCGCAGGGTTTTAAATCGGTCGGCTAATAATGCAGGAGGGGTATCGAGGGTAATGTCCATATTTTGCCTAAAGTGATTTGATGATGGTAGGGATAGAGGAGAGTTGATAATTTGATTCGGTAATTGGATGGCGGACGGCATGTATGCCGTCCCTACGAAAGATATATGTTTGTAGGGACGCGCTATATCGCGTCCGTCATCAACCGAATTACTGGATTATTTCATCAACCATCAATATCTTGCCCTGCAACCATCAATTCTACATCTTGAAGCTAAGAAACACGTTAGCTTGATGACAGTCCAACCAATTCCTCGGATAATGTCCAGAGGCGTTTGGCGTTTTCCGGCGAACGGGCATAAGGCATATAACCTGTCTGAGTTTCATCCGACCAGATGCCCGCTTCCTGACAATTTTCGAGGTACAAACCACCGATGCCTTCTAACTCGTTAGCCACGGCAGCCCACACTGAGGTCGAAGCACCTTGTTCGACTGATTTGAACAGCGGATTCAAGTTACCATCGGCATCAATATAGCCCCGTTCTAACCATTCCGCCCGGCTGAGATGTTTTTGTAGATTGGTTGTGGCACCACCGGGGTTGAGGGCGTTGGCTGTCACACCCTGATTGGCATAGTGTTGGTTGAAACCGACTGCGAACAAAATATTGGCTGTTTTGGACTGGCTATAAGCCTCAAATTTGTCATAGGGACGCGTGCGATATTGAATATCTTCCCAGACAATATCGGAACGACGGTGCCCGATGGAGCTGACCGCTACAACCCGCGAAGGAGCACTAGCCAACAATGCCGGTAGTAGATAATTTGCGAGGGCGAAATGCCCGAGGTGATTGGTGCCAAACTGCATTTCAAAGCCATCAGGTGTATAGCTCAGCGGAGTCGCCATCACAGCCGCGTTGTTGATGAGGATGTGGAGTTTATCCCAATGCTGTGAGAAGGTTTCGGCGGCTGATTTGATTGAAGCCAACGAAGCCAGATCGAGTTCCAACACATGGATTTTATGGTTGCCGGTGCTGGCACGCAGTTCTTGGGCAACAACCTCACCTTTAGCGATATCACGGGCTGTGAGGATGACTTCCGCGTCCGCTTGGGCTAAGGCACGAGCGGTTTCGATGCCGATGCCGGAACTGCCACCGGTGACGAGGGCTGTTTTGCCGGAAAGGTCATGGCCTTGTACCACGTCTAAAGCCGTCGAATGATTGTTAAATGGCGATTGGATAGTCACAGTCGATCCTTACTTCTGTCGTTGATATAGACGTTTAAGGGCAGTCTACATCTTTGAGTCGACTCGAAGTCAAGGGGGCTAAATAGCGTTGTCCGGTAATTAAAGTTGTCGTGGTTTGTGTCGCTGGGGACTCAAGTCGCACGGCTAATTGCCAGACAAGCACACTAAAGGTGCTTCAAATACGGTTTTTTGTGTTGAAAAGTGCGGGCGGGATAAATCCTCGCCCCTACAAAAACAGGATTTTGGGTTCCGTGAGTACAAATCTGGTAGGCATTCGAATAAAACGAATATCGGACAAGCCTTAAATCACCCTATAAAGAATGGATTCGCCGTGCAGGTGATGCAGGATGTTGGTGTACTCGACGGTACGCGACCAGCCATTACCGGCGGCGGTATGGGGCGTAAGCAGAATGTTCGCGCCTTCTCGTGCCAGCGTGACCAGCGGATTATCCGTTTGTAAGGGTTCGATAGCATAACTGTCCATCGCGGCTCCGGCGATGTGTCTACTGCGAATCGACTCGGCTAAGGCTGGCTCGTCAATGGTGCCGCCGCTGCCACAACTGACGAGCATCGCGCCGGATTTCATGGCGGCCAGCCAATCCGCGTTAATGAGGTTGATGGTTTCGGACGAATAAGGGAGCAGATTAACGAGTATGTCACTTTCAGCGCGAAGGGTGACATGATCGACATAGGTTAGGCCGAGATAACTTTCGGCACGATCAGGTAAACGATTGCGTTTGGTATAGAGCAGCGTGCAGCCCCAATTTCTCAAGCGGCGGGCTAACTCGGAACCAATTTCACCAAAGCCGAGGATGCCAACAGTCTGACCGTGTAAGGTGTTGATGTGCTGGCGACGTGACCAGTTATAAGAGAAGGTGTTTTCATCGGTGCGGCGGCTGGTTCCCCATTGGGTGCTGGCTTCGAGGGCGACGGCTTGCACTTCACGTAGCTTTTTGATGAGTGCCAACATCTGCATGACGCTGTGTTCCGCGACCGCGACAGCGCCCGCATCCGGCCATTTGCAGACAATGACACCGGCGGCTTTAGCGGCGACCAGATCAATATCGTAGTGCATCGAACCGAGGCGCAAGATCAGCTTGAGGTTGGGGGCGGCTTGTAGGTGTTTAGCGTCGATGAGACCGACCCGTTCGGAGATCCAATATTCGGTGTGTGCCAGATGCGGCAGTAAGTCGGCTTCGGTGGGATGAGCGAGCATAGTCACAGTCAGTTCAGGTGGGGCGGCATCCAAGGCGCGTTTTTGATGAAATGGGCTGCGGTCAGTGGTGAAGAGGGTTGGGTGGGGCATCAGGGTATGTTCCTTTTGCAATTTCTTCAGATTCAGAGTGTATTTTATGCCCTAAAGGATTGCTTCGCTTATCGGAAATGTCGTACCTAAAGGTAGGCTTCGCACTCAGAGTCGTCAATGTTATCAATGTCGGGCAGGGTTTGCCAGCGACAAACCCCTACAGCCGTACAAGCATATGGCGGCATTGGCGGCGGCGGCAGTGCGGTGCCAATCGGGATTGAAATGATGCTGTTTTTGCTGTTTTTGTTGTTGTGACAAATCGAATTCTGTAACATTTACAACGATTGGCGGATGTTAAGATGCGTGGGAAGATACCCCTAGCCCCTTCCGCCCGTAGTAACATCCACAGGAGGCTTCGCACTGGGAAGGGGAGCAAAACGCAGAAAATGCGGAACAAGCAGCACAGGCGGCATTGATTTTTGTGCAGCTTGTGCGCCAATGCAGATGTTAAGGTGCGCGAGGATACCCCTAACCCCAGCCCTTCCCCCATAGTAACAGGGGAAGGGAGCAATACGGGTGCTCCTATAAACAGTTTAGTCGATGTTGTGAGCGAATGGGTTACATTTTGGAAGAACATTTTGTAACTGTTTGGAGGGCTTGGCGCTAACCCTTTTGAGGGAGTGGGATTGTTAAGTGGGTTTGGGAATGGTTGGGATTTGGTTTGTCGGCTTAACCAAAAGTAAACCGAAGTTATAATAAGAGCGCGGCGGTCGGGATGATAATGTTTTACAAATTAGGACGGAGAAAGTCTTTAGGAGGGCGGAACATGTTCCGCCCCTACATTAAATAGTCGGAATTAAAAAGTTAAAGAGCATTGT
>JACDGI010000071.1:16845-18060 GCA_013821665.1 Anaerolineae bacterium | reverse complement strand
GAATCACCATCCACAGCGAGTGGGACAGTGCCAGAATAATAAAGCCGATACAGGTGGAAATCTGACTAATGAGGAGGATGGGGCGGCGTCCGTAACGGTCGGATAATGCGCCCATAACTGGCACACCCAAGACCTGTGCTAACGGAAAAGCCGCCGCGACGATGCCGATTTCGAGTGGCCCCGCGCCGAAGTTGAGCGCATAGAGGTGCAGCAGTGGCAGGATGAGCGTCAGCCCCAGAATATCGACAAAGGTCAGGGCGAAGATGGGGAAGATGGTGTTGTGGTCGAATTTTGGCGTGGACATAAGCGCGATGCTTGAACCTCAATCAGTGGTTGGCCGGAATTGCTCCATGATAGGCGTTTGACTTGGGAAAAGACAAGGTGATATTGGCAATCAACGCGGAAAAACCATAGGATAGGACTATGTGATTAAGTGGTAAATAACAATGAACCAAACCCAATTCTGGAAACTGCCGCAATTGCCCGAAGTCGAGTTCTTTAAAGCGGAGTTCACTGACTTTACTTATGCGCCGCATTTTCATGAGGATTATGCGATTGGCGTGGTCGAGTCAGGCATCCATGCTTTCTATTATCGCGGTGAGAATCATGCGATTGCGCCAGATTATGTCGTCACCTGCCAACCGGGCGAAGTCCATAATGGGCATCCCGGCAGCGAGGCCGCGTGGCGCTACCGGATGATGTATCTGCGGCCTTCATTGTTGGGTCAGGTGGCAGCCGAGTTAGGTTATCGGTCGACCTCGTTACCGTTTCTGAATCAAACCGCATTTAATCATCCGTATATCGTACAGGCGCTGCGACGGCTGCATTGTGAATCGGAGCGACGTGAGCCGACATTGTCGCAAGAGGTTCAATTACGAGAATTATTGGCGCTGACGCTGGCGAATTTCAGCGAGATTAGGCTGAGTTCACACGCGGTTTTGGATGAAAAAACGCCGATAACCCAAGCAAAAAACTATATGCAAGCGTACTATGCCAAGGATATTCAATTGGATGATTTGGCGCAGGTGGCGCACTTGAGCAAGAGCTATTTCATCCGCGCCTTCCGGCATCACGAGGGACTATCACCCTATGCGTATGTGGTTCAAGTGCGACTCAATCGAGCGAAAACACTGCTTGAAAATGGGATTTCGAGCACGGTAATCGCCCATGAAACGGGCTTCTTCGATCAGAGCCATTTCACACGGGCTTTCAAGC
>JACDGI010000071.1:0-16835 GCA_013821665.1 Anaerolineae bacterium | reverse complement strand
CATCACACCGGCGCGGTATCAACAGGCAATTGGGTAATATTTTACAAGCGTGACATCAATGTATGCCTGTATTCTGCATCATGAACTGCGGTGTTCCTGTCAAATTATAAGTGGTTGAGGACGATAAAGATGCCCAAATTTCAATACAGCCCTGAGATTATTCGCGATTATCCGCAAGTGGTTGGCGGTGTGATTATCGCCAAGGGGATGTCCAATCCTTCAACATCGGAAGCACTGAAAGCGCTTTATGCTGCCGAGCAAGAAAAGGTGAAGGCGCGGATTGGAGAAACGCCACTCAGCGAGATTGAATCACTCAATGCGTGGCGCAGAGCATTCAGCGCTTTTGGTGTCTCACCGACGCAGTATCGGAGTGCTGCCGAAGCGTTACTCCGCCGCCTGACTAAAAAGGGCGATATTCCCAGCATCAACACATTGGTGGACATCGGCAATTTGGTCAGCATCCGTTATGCGCTGCCGATTGCGATTGTGGACACGTGTGAGATTGAAGGCGTGGTGACTGTGCATTATTCGGATGGGACGGAAAGTTATACCGAACTCGGTAATGAGGCAGTGCTGCATCCTGACGTGGGTGAAGTGATTTTCTCGGATGTGAACAAGATGGTGATCGCGCGGCGTTGGTGCTGGCGACAAAGTGAATCCAGCGCCGCCAACGAACAGACGACCGTTGCCATTATCACGATTGAAGGTCATCATGATCAGGCAAAGGCCGATATTCAACAAGCCGTCAACGATTTGCTCGACTTGCTCAAGACTTATGCAGGGGGAAGCTACGAGTCAGCGATTTTAACGGCAGAACATCCGTCTATTTAGCCACCTAGGTTGTAATCGGCCTTGAAGCTTTCGATGTGGTGAATGACATGGCCGACGATAATGTACAGGATGGCGCGAACGCTGACTGCATTATCGCTGGTCGTGCCGGTACGGGCCGTTTCTTCTTCCGTAAGGGCTTTGAAGCACAGCACATTGGCACGGCGTTGGAAGGTGAATTCGTCAATGAGGTCTTGCAGGTTGCGTGTGTTGAAATCGGTCGCCCGCACGTAGCTATTCTGCTCGAATCCCGCCAGCGGTGTCTCATCGGCACGCGCGATACGCATGGCACGATAGGCGAAAACACGCTCGGCATCGCAGATGTGTCCCAACACTTCTTTAATCGACCATTCTTGCGGCCCCGGATGGGCGTTGGCCTGTGTGTCGGACACGTTTTTCAGCAGACTTTGCAGCTCGTCGGGTTGGCTGCTCATTAAAGCGATAATGTCACTATTTTCGGGCACTCTTTGGACGTATCCGGCATAAAACGGGACGAATTCATCAGCGTGTGGACGAGCAATCATTCGTATTGTGCGCCTTTACTATTGGATGCGTTAATGAGAAGTCTTTATCATTATGATGCCACAGAGTATACCGCTGCCTGATAATCCGGTACAGACCACATCAAGTGGTGCATTCGAAAAACACAGGAAAAACGGGGCGGAATTATTCCCGCCCCTACAAGAGAAATACAGCCTCAACTGACGGCGAGTTCTGCCCGCAGTGCTGGCGCAACACTTTGACCAATTAGCTCAATGGAGCGCATGAGCTTTTCGTGCGGGAGATTGCCAATATCCATTTGGAAAGTCACGCGTGAAATACCGCCAAGCGCTTCACTATGCCGCTTGATTTTCTCGGCGACTTCTTGCGGGTTGCCAATTAAGAATGCGCCTGTATCGCCCATTTGCGCATCAAACTGGGCGCGTGTTGGCGCTGACCATCCACGTTCTTTGCCGACTGTGCCAATCATTTCCGCGTATCCGGGATAAACATCATTAGCGGCTTGTTCGGTTGAGTCGGCGACAAAGCCTAAGGAGTGCAAACCCACTTTGAGCTTTTCCGGCGCGTGACCGGCACGTTTGCCCGCCTCACGGTAGAGATCAATGAGTGGACGAAAGCGATGGGTCTCGCCGCCGATGATCGCCACCATGAGTGGCAGTCCAAGCACTCCGGCACGAACAAACGAACCGGGCGTTCCACCGACACCCAACCAAATGGGCAGCGAATCCTGTTTTGGTCTGGGGTATATGCCCTGTTCAGTGAGCGCAGGACGATGTTTGCCTGACCACGTTACATATTCGTTGTCACGAATTTGCAAAAGCAAATCCAGATGGTCGGCAAAAAGCGAATCGTAATCCTCTAGATCAAGGCCAAAGAGCGGAAAGGCATCTATGAACGAGCCGCGTCCAACGACCATCTCGGCTCGTCCACCTGAGATCAAATCCAAGGTGGCAAAATTTTGGAAGATACGCACAGGATCAATCGCACTTAAGACCGTGACCGCACTAGTCAGACGAATGTGTTTGGTGCGAGCTGCCGCCGCCGCTAAAATGACCGTCGGTGCCGAATCAAGGAAATCCTTGCGATGATGTTCACCGATGCCAAATACATCCAGCCCTTGTTGATCTGCAAATTCCATGCGCTCCAACAAGCGATTGAGGCTTTGTTCAGCGGAGTCTTTTTTTAGCTTTTCAGATCCAAGTGGCGCGGCGGCAAAACTGTCAATTCCGATTTCCATATTGAAACTCCTGTGTGTTTCACGTTGATAATTGTTGACCGATTAAAAGGCAACGCCTCAAAACTAGTCAAGAGCTAGTGTTTTCTGGATAGCATTAATACAAGCGGTTCAAAAATCGAATCACCTGTTAAAGCGATCAAGATTGTACATTTTATTGGGAGGAAACCATTCGCGATAATGATGTCGTCAAATCGGGAATGTATCTTTATATAAGATGCTCTCGATCACGAGACTCTTACCCGGAGATAGGAAGACAGCATCAACAAATGGGGATAAGTGAATATATTAACATCAGTTATGGAGAAGCTCGACAACGGCCTTGACGCAGGTTTGAAAACTCGAACCAAATACACTTGATTTAGGTAGCCTTTTTGTTCTAAAATAGATACTGGTATTTCTTATCTTCTTTGCGCCTTTGCTTCCTTGCGCCTGTGCGCAGCTTTCTGTGGATTGCGTTAAGTTTTTTGCCTTCTCTTTTGCGCTTTCGGCGGATCACTCCCGTTCATCCGCTGCAACGCTAACCCCAAAAGTGCAGCGGCGGATCTAGCCGAGCCATCCGCTACACTGGCGGTAACAGCCGAACTTCCCGCCGACATAAAATGTCATTTCGGCGGATCGCTCCCTCAGAGCCGCCTGACATTTCGGCGGGAATTATGCAGTAAGTGCAGTAAATGCTGCATTTACCGCATCAAAACCTTATCCATAATTCAGCTTATTAGGGAATAAACAGATGCGGGGGAATAAAAAAGGACACAGCCGAAGCCATGTCCTTTCTTTTCGTTTCGATTACGAGACCATCACCGATTAGGGCGATGTGGTCGCTGTGGCTGCAACGGTTGGGCGAGCCGTTGGTGCGACTGTTGCCGGAACTGCGACACCGGCTTCATCAAACACAGGCAGGTTGATGACGTTACCGCGTGAAACCGAGTAAACCGCCGAGGTAATCCAACCGGTGTGGTTGTTATAGCTTACCTGTACCCAGTTGTTGCCAGAGGTACGACCGGTGGCCGTCAATTCGGTGCTGAATGGAATGATCACCAGCACTGCGCCACTGGTTGCGGGGATGGCGCGCAAATTCACGCTGCCGGTAGTTGTACCAACAACCGCTCCCGGTACAGCAGTAGCTGCGCCAGTGGTTGTGGTGGCACCGTTCTTGAGAACCGCACCGGTTCCTGCAACTGCTTCGGGAGCCGTGGTCAGATCGCCAGTGGGGTTAAAGAGAGAGGCCAAAACCCAGCCTTCCTGACCATTGAAGTTCACACGCCACCACGAACTATCAGCCAGTTTGCCAGTGATATCCAAGGCATCATCCTTGTGCGCCTTACCTAAAACGGTGTATTCCGTGCCGGGGCCGCTGCGAACATTCACCAAGAAGTTTGCCGTGGCAAACAGCGAGGTGGTGGCCGTCAAAGGTACGGCGGTTGGAGCTGCCGTCGCGGGAATTGGTGTTGAGGTCGGTGCGGGTGTTTGCGCCAAGGTTGGAGCCGCCACTGCGAGTGCCATGCTGAATGCGGCTGCAATTGTAATTAAAGACTTTCGTTTCATGTTATTGTCCTTTCGACATAAGACTAACAGCCGCAGTATAGGCGTAAATAAGGCGGATAGAAGTCTATCTAGGACGTTAGTACCGTCGGAAATTACAAAAATAAGCCACCTAACCCATTTGTTACTAAGCCATACGACTAAATCATCTAGGTAGGGTTTCGACTTGTTGAGGTTTGCTATCCACATGTTACAATATCATGTCATAACTCTATACATCGGGGGATGGGCGATGGATAAGATACGTTTGAGCGAGATGCTGGGGCTGCCAGCGACGGGAACGTTTCAGGTTAAGAGTATTGCGCTCGACGGATGGGGCAGCAGCTTAAGGTTCGACTGTCTGTACCAAGTTCCCTCGCCCACGACGATAACAACCTTTACACTACAACTCAGCGAATGCCGCGAACTGCAATGGCGCGTGTATGCTCACCTCAAACATCCCGAAGACCAAACATTACCCACAGCCACGTTGGTTAATTTACGGCTGGGCAGCGATAACCATCGCAAGCCGCTGCATGTGCTGACGGACTTCTTCGGGTTGACGGTCAGCTATGGCGTGCTGCGATTAGAGAAACACGATAGCTGAACGTTTGAGAAATTCCCTATCTCCCCAACCCTCATTCCCCATTACATGAAGTAAGACGGAGCAATACAAATGATAGTGGTTGCAAAATGTGTGGTGGTCGGTTTGGGAAATACCGGACAGGATGAATCCTATCCCTACAATCGTGGTCATTGTTATTATGCCAAAATAATCACATCACGTATCATGTGGCCGTTACATTACAAATTGCGGTTAATGACAGACTCAAAAATTCATACAAATAGGTCACCTGACCACTCACAAGCGCTATCGTCTCGTGTTAGGCTGGTGTTCACTGATTTATCCTTTTAAAGTGGTGGTCAACCTTCATGAAAAAATTTGATGCAATTGTAGTTGGAGCGGGACAAGCGGGACCCGCATTGGCTCATGTGCTAGGTGATATGGGGCAGAAAGTCGCGGTCGCGGAAGAAAACTTGGTAGGCGGCTCGTGCGTCAATTACGGCTGTACACCGAGCAAGACGCTGATCGGCAGCGCCCGCGCAATTTATGCGGCCAGTCGTGGTGAGGAATTCGGCTTCAGCACCGGCAAGCTGACGGTGAACTTTGAGCGCGTCATGCAGCGCCAGCATGATATTGTCACAGCGATGCGTGGCAGAGATGAAAAAGGTCTGTTTGCAATGAAGGGTGTGACCTATTACCACGCGCGTGCCTCGTTTATCAGCAAAACTGAGATGCAAGTCGGTGATGAAGTTCTCAAGGCCAAGCATATTTACCTGAACGTGGGAGCACGGGCAGTCATCCCAAAAATTCCCGGCCTTGACAGCGTACCGTACCTCGACAACCAAACAATTTTTGACCTCAAGGAACTGCCACGCCATTTCATTATGCTGGGCGGCGGTTACATTAGTATGGAGTTTGCCCATGCCTTCCGGCGCTTCGGCAGTGAGGTGACAGTGATCGAGTCCGGCGGACAAGTCCTTAACCGTGAAGATGAAGATGTGGCAATCTGTGCCCAAGAAATCCTTGAAAAAGAAGGCGTGAAGTTCTTGCTGAACCACAAGGCGATTCAGATCGAAAAGCGTGGCAGCACGATTGTGGTACACGTCGAAACCAAGGGCAAGAAGCGCAGCGAAGTCGTGGGAACGCATCTGCTGGTGGCAGTCGGGCGGCAGCCGAACAGCGATACACTCAAGGTGGAGAACGCGGGTATCAAGCTGGATGAGAAAGGTCATATCCAAGTCGATAACCATCTGAAAACCAATGTTGATGGCATTTACGCGTTAGGCGAAGTCAATGGACGTGGCGCATTTACGCATACGACTTACAACGATTATGAAATCGCTGCCGATAACCTCAAAGGTGGCAAGCGCAAAGTCTCCGACCGGATACCGACCTATGGCGTGTTTATTGATCCGCCGATTGCCCATATCGGCATGAACGAGAAGGAAGTGCGTGAGAGCGGAACCAAAGCATTGATTGGTAAGATGCAAATGAGCAAGGTCAACCGCGCGACAGAGTTCGGTCAGGAAGAAGGTTTTATGAAGGTGCTGGTGGACGCTAAAACCCAGCGCTTCCTCGGTGCGACGTTGATCGGCCTCAATGCGGATGAGGTTATCCATTCGATCACCGATTTGATGTATGCCAGGAAGCCCTATACGGTGATGCAAAACGCGGTGCATATTCATCCAACGGTTTCAGAGCTGCTGCCGACGGTGCTGGGGATGTTGGAACCGCTAAAATAATTACACGGGAGGTCATTAAGTCTCCCGAAAAGAACCGTCAAATTCCGCGCCACCCGTTTGAGCGTTGGTCGCCAGCAAATCGCCACCATGCGCCTGTAAAATTCGACGGGCAATGGTGAGGCCTAAACCAGCCCCACCGGTTTCACGATTGCGTGATGTTTCGGCGCGATACAACGGCGTAAACACATGCGCTAAATCATCGGGGGCGATGCCTGTTCCCGAATCAATAACAGCAAATTTAATCAGTCCGTTCACCTTGTGCCACCGCACTTTAATGATGCCATTTTCGGGTGTATGACGCATGGCATTATCTAATAGATTGCTTAAGACACGCGCGAGGAGCGACCAATCAGCATAGATGTCACACGGCGACTGTGCGCCATCAATCTGTACTGAGATGCCTCTGGCTTGCGCCTGATAACGAATATCCTCGGCGGCTGCATCCACCAATTTAGCAAAATCCATTGGTTCCCGGCGCGGCGCTTGCTCTAAATATTCCAAGCGTGAATAAGTAAAGAGATCAGCGATTAAGTGTTCGAGCGCATCGGCTTTTTCCTGACATACGGCAATATAACGGGCAATTTTTTCAGGCGTATTCGCCACACCTTTTTCCAAGCCTTCCAGATAACCGCGTAAGGAAAATAAGGGTGTGCGCAAATCGTGGGCGATGGCACTGATGAAGAAACGGCGCTCCTGTTCGAGCTGCGATTGGCGCGTTAATGAGTCGCGCAAGGCATCTCCCATCAGATGAAAGGCGGTTGCTACCTCGGCCACTTCACGCACACGAGATGGCGGTATTTCGAAATCCAAGTTGTTCTTGGCAATCTGGTGAGCGGCCTCGCTCATGGCGGCCAATGGTTTGAGGAGGTAGCGGCTGAGAACCCACGCGATGCCCAACCCCATAATTACTTGAAGCACAATTGAAGCAGGCACACCTACCGACCAATAAATTGAGCCACCACAAGGTGATACATCGTACAGATTGGCGATACCCATTACACGCGTGCCATCCATGACCACAATCTGGTCACGACCCGCATCGGTGGGATCTTGCGATTGTTTGCCAACGTGAAATAGTTCGTTACTGTTGGGATCCAAAAAGGTGATACTTAAATTCGGTGAGAGTGATGCGCTGAGTTCTTGCTGCCAAGCAGGATCAGTCCATTTTGCGATGTTAGCACTCACCCGATTGGTCAAAGATACGGTTTCCTGTGAGGGCTGCTCCGAGACACAATATAAGGTTCCGATGACCACAAAAGGGGCAACCGAGGCGATGAAATAAATGATCAAAGCCGCCACCAACCAGTAACGAATAGCCAGCGCTTTCATCGTTTGTTGCCTTCAAAGCGGTAGCCCACGCCCCAAACGGTGACAATATACTCCGGCTTGTTCGGGTTTTCCTCAATTTTTTCGCGGATACGCCCGATGTGAACCGTGACGGTGTGACGATCACCAACATCACCCCAAAAACGTTCGATCAACTGCTCGCCTGTAAATACTTGACGTGGATTTTCGGCCAAGAGGTACAACACTTCAAATTCGCGGGCGGTTAAGGTGATGATGTCGCCGTTCACTTTGACTTCGTGGGCGCGTACATCAATCGCCAAACGCCCAAAATCGAGTATGGTCGGCGACACAGCACCACCTGTTTGATACCGCCGCAGCACAGCTTTAATACGGGCAACGACCTCAGCGGGAGTAGCCGACTTTACAATGTAATCATCGCTGCCTAAGCCCAGACCCCGAATTTTATCCATATCGCTATCCCGTGCGCTGAGAAACAAGATGGGTATATCGCTGGTTTCGCGGATTTGGCGGCACAATTCGAAGCCACTTTGACCGGGCATCATCACATCGAGCAACATGCAGTCTACCGTTGTACGTTCAAGCAAGATCAAGGCTGCACGGCTGTCATGGGCGGTTTCCACGCCAAAGCCTTCTGCTTCCAAGAAGTCGCGCATCAGTTCAGTAATCGTTTTGTCGTCATCCACGACCAATACATTCAGTTTGGGTTCGGGCATGATCTTTCCATCGAGACTTATTCTATTAAGTAAATCTCATTATAACGAGCAGTTCCGGTCACTGGCTTGTTTAGTGACCGGAACTAGACGACTTGTTGATAAAGTTGTGACAATTTAACGCCGAAATCGTTGACCTTTTCTGCTTATCCTGACGACATAAATTTGGAGAAAGAAAAGGAAATGAACGCATCATGAAACACTTACCTGGCAGAACTCTCAAGATTGTTGGCCTCACTCTCATCATGATTTTGGTGGTTGGTGGCAGCGTATTGTATGTAGCGGCTCGTCGCTCGGTTATCCCCGACGGGATCAATATGAGTTCTGATATGAACGGCATGGATATGAGCAATATAGCGATGACCACACCTAGCGCTAACTCTATATCACTAACCGCTCTGGTCGCCGGAGAAAGTGACGCGCCAGTCAAAACGTTCACGTTAACCACGCAGACAGCCAAGATCGACATCGGGAATGGTAAAACGGTCGATGCCTACACTTATAACGGCACACTGCCGGGGTCAGAAATTCGCGTGCAACAGGGTGATATGGTCGTTGTGAATCTGGTGAATAAGCTGCCGGTTAGCACGACCATCCATTGGCACGGCATCAGTGTGCCGAATGCGGAGGATGGTGTGGCGGGTTTAACGCAGGATGCGGTTCAACCCGGCAAATCGTATACCTATCGTTTTATCGCCAAAGATGTGGGGACGTATTGGTATCATTCGCATCAAGATACCTTGGAACAACTACCGCTCGGTTTGTACGGGGCTATCATCGTTGAGCCGAAAGTCGAGGCTGTTCACTATGACCACGATTACACCGTTGCTTTACATGAATGGCGTGATAGCGGCGACTGCGCCCAAGATTGCCCTGAAGTTTTGATGATGAATGATCGGATTGATCACGTATCCTTTGCCGCCAAGGCGGGCGAGTCGATCCACCTACGAATCATTGCCGCCGGTGATGAGTTTCATTACCCGGTGCTGGTGGGCGCACCCTTCAAAGTGATTGCACTGGATGGGCATGATCTCAATGCACCTACCGAGCTTAATAATGTCGAGCTGCCAATCGGTACAGCCCAACGTTATGACTTGAGCTTCGTCATGCCTGAACACGGAAACGTGACACTCATTGATGGAGCAAACCGCGCCGTACCGGGAAATCAGCATCCGACGGCGGTTTTTGGGGATGGTCAGCCTAATGTAACTTATCCCGACAATCTACCGTTGTTCGATTTTTCAACCTATGGCACACCGACTGCTGACCCGATCACACTTGATTCACACTTCAATGTTCAGTTTTCGATGGAGTTAAGCAGCCAACTCGGCTTTTACAACGGACACTTCACAATGACGTTTCCCATCAACAATCAGACCTATCCGAATATTCCATCCATCAAAGTGAATCAAGGCGACTTGGTAAAAATCCATGTCAGTAATAACGCAGGTGTCGGGTTTCCCATTCCACACGCGATGCATCTGCACGGTCATTTTTTCACTGTGTTAGCACACAATGGCAAACCCCTTTCGGGCAGTCCAGTTCATCTGGATACGCTGATTGTGTCTTCGGGCGAAAGCTACGATGTGGCCTTCCTTGCCGATAATCCGGGGTTATGGATGCTTCACTGCCATATTCTGGCGCACGATGCACAGGGTATGGATATGATGCTGGAATATCCTAACATCTACACACCCTATACCATTGGCACGGCCTCTGGTAATAATCCGTTCTGAGTAACAAAGCCATATCCAATTCGGCTCACCTATCTATACAGTGAGCCGAGTTGAATAAGATTATGTGCTCACCCTGAATACCGCACAGCCAAGCTGCTTGCCAATGGCATCCAAACCCGCTTGAAGCTGACCTTTCATACCGCGTGCAGTCTCTCGTCCCTGCACCCATTGGGCAGCCCACCAGCCAATCCCCGGCGCAATGTTATAGACGTTGTAGGTAATCAAACTGCCACGCGGATGCGGCGTAACCGTATGCACTCCGCGATACCACCACTCGCCTTGAATTAAGATGCTGCGCTTGACCTTATCGACCTCAACTGTAATTTTGCCGTTGCCCGGTTTGCCAATATAGATGACATAGGGCTGTTGACCGCTATAAGATTCGACAGCCTTGCGATCCACACCGACGCTGCTAAAACTATCGAGCAGCAGCGGCCAAACTTTTTCGACAGGCGCTTCGACCACGCCGGAAACCGTCCAATTGGGTTTGAGCGCCTGTGAAGGTTGCATTGTGTGCGCCATAATGGGTCCTTTCTAATTGGCTGTCACCACGTAGTAAACGGCTTTTCGTCCCTGTAAGTCGTAGATCTTTTGCCACAGTCGCCCCCACAAGCTCGGTTTCTTGCCTGACTGCAAAATGTCCCACTCGGTATCCGATAATTGACGCGCGACACCTTCTATCGTTGCGCCAATCGGCTTACCCATACGGGTCGATGGCGCAACCGTAACATGTGGATTGTTGGCAAGCCGTTTGACCTTGTAAGTGGTTGACCATGTGGTGAAATACACCTTGTCATCCAACAGTGCATTGATGCCCACCGGCGTGCTAACACCTTGGCCGTTTTTGCGAAAGGTCGTCAGCAGCATCACATTGGATGCTTTTAGCTGAGCGAAAGCTGCCTGTGTTTGATTGATGGTTGCAGTAGCCATAATTATTGATCTCCTTAAATTGATTTACATGCCGAAGCGCATGAGCACCATACAGGCCAAGACCACACCGAATATCACCAGCGCGAAGATATTGTTATTGCGTAGATAACGGGTTGCATCCGGTCGTAGATGGTCGCCTTCCCAAACTCGATCTTCCGTGTTCTTGCTGGAAATCGCGCCATGCGTCGTGAGGATGATCGTCAGCACCAAAGCCGCCAGCCACGTCTGCCCATAAGGGGTGTTGAACAGCATGTCAGTCGAGCTGATGATGCCGAAAACGGTACCGCGTAGAATACCGAGCAGCAGCACCAGCGAACCCGAAATCATCATCAATTTGCCGACGGGCTGCGCCAGATCCATATAGAAAGCGCGGGCTTCTGCGGCAGGATGCAGCAGGAGTACAGGCCACACGCCGAAAGTCATAAAAATGTAGCCGCCAAACCATGTGATACCGAAAAGTATGTGCAGCCATTGGACGATTTGAACTAAGGTGGTCTCCATGATCCCTTTTTCTCCGATCTATAAGGTTGATTCGATAGCGATTAAAAACAGTACGTTAGGTTCAGAATGAGCAGGAGGGTTTGAACCTTCTCCTACGATTCGTCTTTAGGAACAGGTTCATCATCCGACTTAGGCGCTCCACCGGGTTCTACCCAACTAAAGCCTTCGAACGTCCACGGCAGACGACCGGTTTCAATGTCATCAATCATGGAGCGCACCCATTCGAGTTCGGCCTTTTGTATCGCTAACATATATTCGGCTTCGACCAGCAACAGGCGTGGCAAATGCTGCTTCCACGCTTTGAGTTTTATGGCCGAGTCAGCGATTCGACCTTCTAACTCAATCGAACGAACTTGCAAGGCTTGAACCGCACCCTCTACCGAAAAATGAGGCATGAAGGAGAGTGCCGCCACGAACAACGGATACTCCAGCGCAGGTTTGCATAAAAGCGTATTCAACCATATATGAAATTCTTCGCGCCCCAATTCGGTGATGCGGTACACCGTGCGTTCCGGTCGTTTGCCTTCGCGCTGCGTTTCGGCGGCTTCGATCCATTCGTCACGCACCAGACGATCTACCGCGTGGTATAAACTGCGCGTCGGAGCGATGGCAAAGTCTTTGCCGCGTGAGCGAATCAAACGCTGCATCTCATAGGGATGACAGGGCTTTTCATCCAGCAGCGCCAAAATCGTCAGCGTAAGCAAATCGGATACGTGTTGTGGTTTGTTTGCCAAATGATTAACCCTTTCTGATATAGTGCATAATGCAATATATCGTATTGCTCTATTGGTTGTCAAGCACTATTTTTTAGACGGTAGACTTTAGCAATTGCTCAAAATGTGGACAATTTAGCTGAAGAAAACGAATAATTAACCAATATCCTACGAGTTTTGAACAACTATTTAGAGTCCTCCGTATAGAGGGATGTAGACAGCACACACAGCAACGGACAGGTGGATGGATAATCAACAGATCGAAGTAGAACTGCTGAAACAGGCACAGGCGGGCGACATGGACGCTTTCGCTGACCTACAAACGCGGCTCGATGCAGCCATCCGGCGCTTTGTGTGGCGTTTGATTGGTACCAGCCCTGAAGAAGACGATATTGTGCAAGACTCCATGATTGCCCTGTATCTCAATCTTGAACGCATCCAACCTGCCGACAAACTGCGTGCTTATCTGTTCCGCATCGTCCGCAACCGCTGCTACGATCTGCTACGCAAGCGACGACGTTACGAACAACTGTCGTTGGATGATGAGCCTGTGGAAATGTGGGCTTCGCTGCACGCCAGCACTGCTGTGGGTCAGCCGGAAGATGTGACGCACTGGCTGCTGCTGCGAATGGAAGTCCAAGCCGCGATTGACCGGCTGCCGGAATTGCAACGGCAAACGCTGATCCTATATGCGGAAGAAGGTTTGGCTTACAACGAAATAGCCGATGCGATGGACACCACTATCGGAACCGTCAAATCGCGATTGTTTTATGCTAAGAAAACGTTACGTCAGTTGGTGAACCCCGATACGCTGCAATTGCTGGAAGAAGGTCTGAGCAGCACAGGCGAAAAGGAAAGCAGTCAGGAGATGAGCCATGCGTAAGAAAGCAGAGCGCGAACGGCTGGAAGGGTTGTTGGCGGAAATACACGCGGATACGCACGAAGCCAGCAGCGAGGGACAAGCATGTTTATCCCCCATGGTGGGCGAGAGCGTTGATGCAGCAGATGACAATTGGACGACTGAAGGAGACGACTACGATGAATTATCAAAATGATGTAACCCGCGCTCAACAGCGCATGGCCGAATTGGTGACTGAAGCAAACATTGACCGCCTGATCCCGACACAACCGGGCATTACTGACCATCTACTGGCTTCGGTTGGCTCGTGGATGATTAACACCGGTGAACGCCTGACACGCTTAAGTGCGCTAGACGCAAATGATAAAAAGTTGAGTGTTATAGAAACAGCCAATGGCTGACGTTACAATAGACACCGAAATTAGAGGAGCTACTGAAATGAACGACGAAACACGAAGGGGACTGCGGCAGCTACTGCCACCCCTCAAGACACTAGCCGGAATGGTCGAACGTGCCTACGAAACCGAACAGCATAAAGGCACTGGCAACATGGCGGTCAAGAGCTACCGCAACCTACACAGCCGCATCGCCGCGCTGCTGCCTGAAGACACCTACATTACCGACGCACTGGCGTTGGATGTGGCGGAAACAACCGACGACTCGGAAAAGGTGGCGCAGGTACATCTGGCGACCAGCCAACTCGTCCCGTACATCGACGGTATGCTGCGTGAAGCATCGGGGCAAATGCCGGAAATGCCGGGTATGCCCTTCCCGCCGCATGTGCCGCCTATTATCCCACCGATCCCGCCCATTCCACCCATGCCGGGGTTTAACGGTGAGGGCTTTCCACCTCCACCACCAGCACGTCCCGGCAATCCAGATGTGGATGAGATCAAAAATCTGGGTTTAGAACTGCGCGACCGGATTTTGGCGGCTACACAGGGTGCGCTGCGCCGTGCGCTGGACGAGATTGATGTCAACATTGACAACAACTTTGGCGACTGGATGGGTGATCGCAATCGTGGCGACCGTCCCAAGCGCAAGCGCCGTATCGTGATTACATCTTCTGAAGGGTCGTTGGAAGACAGCGATTTGCAGGGTGTGAACCTCAGCGGACAGGAAATGAGCGGGCGCAATATGGCCTCCGCCAACATGCAAGAGGCGATCCTGAACAACGCCAATATGTCGGCAGTGAACTTGACGGATGCCAACTTGAACGAGGCGCAGATGGTCGGCGTGAACTTGAGCGCGGCTAATTTGAGCGGTGCTCACATGGAACAGGCGGTACTGAATCAGGCCAATCTGCAAGGCGCGAACTTCGAAAATGCAAACCTATCCGAAGCCCAATTGGTGGGATGCAATGCGGAAGGCGCGAACTTCGGTGACGCGAATTTGTCCGAAGCTGTACTGAACCAATCGCAACTGCACGGGGCGAACTTCGTGGAAGCCAATCTGGAAGAAGCCCAATTGGTCGGCGTGAATGCCCAAGGCACAGAATTCAGAAGCGCCAATTTGGAAGAGGCCGTGTTTAATCAGGCCAACCTCCAAGGGGCAAACTTTGGCGAGGCCAACCTTGAAGAAGCTGAGATGACCAACGTCCAAGCGCAGGGTGCGAACTTCGCCAGCGCCAATATGCATGAAATTCGGATGAACCAAGCACAGTTGGAAGGCGCGAACTTCCGCGATGCCAACATGCGGGATGCCGAACTGGTAAACGCCAATTTGCAGAAGGCCGACCTGCGTGGGGCCGATTTGCGCGATGCCCGCCTGAATCAGGCCAACTTGAAGGATGCCAAGGTCGATGGTGCCAGCATCCGTGATGCCGAACTCAACGGGGTGACACTACCCGATGGCACACCTTATACTCCCGGCGCGGATCTGTCACGCTTTGGCTTTGTGGGACGACCACGGCGCTAAATAAAACTCGAACTACAGAAAATAAGGAAGCGATAGTGCTTCCTTATTTTTATTTGAAAACATAGGGCCATATGATGCCCGCGTCATAACGGGCAAGCTGGTTGGCTTGTGGCACATCATAAAGACTCCACAGCGGCTCACTGAGCGTGAAGTGCTGTCGCAAACGTGCTAATACGGCGCTCTGTGATTCATTCACGAAAAAAAACTGTTTTACATTCAAATTAACCAGCGATTGTAGATAAGTATCCGTGACCGTTTCCACGGCTTTGGCGTCCACCTGAATATCCAGATGCCAATAGCGCACAAAGGCATTGAGATTGAATTCACGCACCGGCGTTTGCATAATGAAGTGCGCTTGTGCACCCGCTGGTAAATCCTTCAAACGGAACAGCGCGTCTTCCCATTCTTCCGGCTGACGGAGCTGTTGATTGACTGCCGGTAGATGATCATAAAAATAATAAATCACCTGCCCGCCACACACCAGATAAACAACCAATACACCTATGACCATCTGCCAGCGTTTCGCCGACAGATCACTCAACAGGTAACGCAAGCCCAAGGCGATCAACAGCGCCAGCGCTGGAAACGTCAGCACATAACGCGGCGAGGAAGCACTCTCACGCAAAAAGCTGTTACCGAGCGCGGTCAGCAGCAGCCACAACAGCAGCAAAATCGCAGCGGGTGAACGCGGTTTCCAAATCAAACAACCCGCACCTAAGAAAAAGAAGGGCACGACTGCCACCAAAATCAACGCCTGATTGCCACCATAGAACCAGCCCATATCAGGACGGGCGACGTATAACAGCAGCGGATCGGCATAACGCTGCGTCAGCCATTCTGACGAACCGTCACCCGTATAAGTCAGCAGATTGAAATACCAATCCGGCTCAATGGCTTCGCTGTATAGGCGCGGCATCAAAATCTCGCGGTTGCCAACGATAGTGTAATAAACCGGCGCGGCGATCAGACCAGCGGCAATCGCCAGCCACAGCAGTGCTTTGAAGTTGCGCCATTTATCCTTCAGAACGAGCCAATAAATGCCCGCGATAGCCAGCGTCAAACACGGAAAGAGTAAGCGCCCACCCTCATAAAAATACTGTGTCAAACCCAACGCTGCACCTGCAACGATAAAATCCGACCGTCGCTGCGATCGCAATCCACGGATGAGAAAGGCCAGCGCCAGCGTACCGAACAACGGATCAGCAATATTGTTAATACCAATGCGGCTGAAATGCAGTTGCGGCGGGAAGGTCGCCAGCACAAGTGCCGCCAGTAACGCCAACCAGCGATCATGGAACAACGTTCGCGCCAGAAAATAAAGCGCCGGTACGGTCAATGTGCCGAAGATGACACTCACCATCCGCAGCCCAACGAGGTTGGTTCCGAATAAACTGCCAGTGATATTTTGCAGGATGGTATAGACCCATGTAAAAGCTGTCACATCGCTAAACGGGCGCAAAATGCTGACGTTGGGCGTATCCCACAAACGGGTAATCGCGTCGATAAAGTTGATCTCGTCCACAAAGCGATGAATGGTACTATCCAGCGCGACCAAGCGCAGCACCAACGCCAGCAGCACGATCCCACCTAAAAACAGCATATCGCGGCGCGGCAACACCGGCCAGCGCCAATCCCGCCTGCTTAATCCAAACGCCAATAGGCCGATGCCACCGACCAGCAGCGCCATCTGTACCCCATAATGCACTTGCATCAAAAAGCTAATATGCAGCCACTGCCCATTGATTTCTGCCAGCAGCAGCAAACAGA
>JACDGI010000756.1 GCA_013821665.1 Anaerolineae bacterium | reverse complement strand
GAATAAGCCTGCCGACAGCGTAAACCCGCCCAATATCAAATTGAGCAAGCCGTTTATCCGCAGGCTACCCACCATCCGGTAGTAAAAGCCTGCCTGTTGCAGCGCCTCGAATTCCTCGGACGATTGGGCTTCAAGTGTGGCTTTCAGACTTTGGTCATCCGCAATGGCAGCCGTCATATCATCCCCCTGCTCAATGTTTATTGACCCAACGCACCGACAACCGCGTCCAAATGAGTCAGAGCTTGTTCGGCAAATTCCAACACATCGAAGGCTACTCGGATGGCTGGCCCTTTGCGGCTTTCCTTGAGCGAAAGTTCACCCTGCTTGGTGCGCCCTTTGGCGATGCGAATAATCGACCGTGCCTGCCCCAACTGCATCCGAATGGCGAAGGTTTTGTCTTCACGCTCGGCAGCAAAGTCGGTATAGGTTTTTTCAATGGCGTGAATCAACGCGGCATGTGGATCACGGGCGGGATCGTTGTTGCGGGTCGAGCGCAAAATTTCGAGATCGACCAACAGTTCACCCGCATCGAGCGCTGCATCACCACTGCGGCGGAACTTTTCGAGGTCGATGAGCTTGAAATCAACTTCGCCCTCGCCGCCTTCACTTCCCTGCCGCCGCTTCATACGCCGCACCATAATATTGCGTGAATGAAGGTCGCCGTGCATACAAGCAATCGGGAAGTTTTCTAGTTCCAACTGGTAACGCACCAAACTACCGACGCGATCCAATAGGCTGCGTTGTAACTGGTTGGCATACTTTAGCTTATCATCGACATCCAACAGACGATTTTCGAGCACATAATTAAATATACGGCGGATATGCTGCTGCATTGGCTGAAGGTAAAGTTGCCACAACAAACCTTCTTGAACGTAACGTCGCGCACGTCCATCGCCATGATGCACACGCAGCAAGAAGGGGCCGAGTTCGACGGCTAACGCGTCGTAAATTTGCGGGACTTTGATCAGCGCATCGGATAAGGTACGGTAGCGGTTCAAATCCGCCATGATCACAAAAGCACGGCGACGCTCAGAATCAATATAACTGGGCTGTGGAATATTGACGAAGCAGTCACGGATACCGCTGGGCAGCTTGGCATAATTATCGCGTTCGAGGTCGATTTCCTCAACGGGGCCGTACTTCACGACCAGCGAATCGGCATTGGGGATATTGAGTTTAAAAGTATCATCCTCAGTTTGCATGGGATTGGCGATGAAGGGATGAATCCGCACCACATTACTATCCGACATACCGAGGCGCAGCGGTTCAGGCGCTTTATCGAGATCAACGCGAATCCAGTTTTTGAGGGCAAGGCGAATACTCTCGGTATCCGGTGGCTCGACTGGACGAGTTTGCTGTAAGGCCAGCTTACGATGGAAGTACATGCCCACCCAATTAATCAACGGTTGCCCGACATACGCGCGGACTGAAACTAAAGTGCGGCAGACAATCAACAGATAATCGTAGGGATTGGGGAACAAGGCACGCAAGGTACTGACCGCACCACTACCACTAAAGACATTCCACCACAGTTCCATCGCACGGCGCAAGACCGGCTCGATCTGCGGATAGGCTTCCACCAGCGGCATCATATTTTCAATGACGTAGCAGGTGGAGATAATCATCTCGCGGAAGATTTCACGGTGATCCGCAATCTGGTCGGCGGTGAGCTGTCCACGCTGCATGTTTTCGGCGAGGCCGCGCATGTCCTGTGCCAAGCCCCAGAAGCCGCCGCTTTGCTCAGCGATGTTGATGAGTTTCTCGACATATTTCTTTTGTTGGGTCGGCGTGAGTTTCGCTTTGAGTTCGTAACGCAGGTGCAAAGCTAAGGCCAAATCCTTATCACGGTGATTGACCTCGACCATCCGCGCTGCCCACTCGCGCAGGGTATCCTCGGACATGATGCCATTCAGCACCTTCATATCACGCGCCTGTGCCATGACTTTGATTGTCCACAGGGTATCGAAGGCCGGTGCGCCACCGATGTCGAAGTAATCGTCAGCCATGCGCTGGCGAGCCAACTGCTCCAAACGCGGCATTACCGATTCGCTGGTGGGACGCAAACTGAGCAGCGCTTCCAAGCGGTTCATCTCAACCGGATCAATGCGCTTGTGCAGATCGCTGGGGAACGGCGAGGCGAACCAATCGGCGGCCTCGCGCAGTTCAAGTTGATCGGCAGAGAAGCCATAGGCCAGCAGTGCCACCGTGTAATGCTGCGTCACACGCACGGCATTGGATGAGACTTCGCCACGCGCGTCCTGCGGCGGACTCAGCACCAGTTCAGGATGCTCGTCACGCGCACGCATCAAATCCAGCACCAAATCGCCAACGGTTTGTTCGAGTTCAGGTAATTCAAATGAGGTCATAGCTGAGGTTATCTTTTAGTGGAAAGCGTCTATAAAAAGCGGATTGGTAATAATAAGTATTACGATATTTTAACAGATTAGGGGTGAAATTTATAGTGTGGTGGGGAATATCAGTCGAAACACCAAGCCACCAAGAGCGAAGATTTTTCACCGCAGAGGCGCAGAGAAAAAAGAAGATTAATCTCACATATCCCACAAGGTCGAAACTGGATAGGTGTTACCCGTCATAGCGTCACGCCAGCCTTCGCGAAAACCTTCTATCGGATCGTCATCGTCGTTAAGAACCAAATCCTGACCATGTGCTTTAGCATCCGATTCAATAAGTGACCGTACATAATCAACGGAAGTTTCGAAACCAAGTTGCTGCGCCAATAATTCAATCCGTTGGCGTTGTTCTGGGGTGACCTCAATTTCAATCGTCATGATGGCATTACCTCTCACATCAATTCAAAACTATTATAACTGAAAATGACATCCAATATTTAAGTGTGGTACAACTTCGAAGGCACTTTCCTATGTTACAATTGGGCGCATAATAATCCGGTTTTTCGGAGAGACATGCCATGACCGCTCAAACCAATCATTTCATCGAAAACAAAATACGAGCAGGGTTGCGAGTCACACGTTTGTTCGTAGCTTACGCGCCATTTAATCTTGTGCGCCAATTGCAGAAAATCTCGATGTACCATGTGCGTCTGCCACAAGATATTCAAACCAAGCTCACCGCTAAACCGGCTGGTGAATGGTTTGATTCGAAAGCTGCTGACGACCAATCGCCCGTCATCCTATATGTACACGGCGGCGGATTCGTGCTGCCCCAGACGCACTTTCACCGTGCCATGCTGGCGCAGTTAACGACCGAAATCCAAGGGCACACCTTTATGGTCGATTATCGTCTGGCTCCTGAACATCCATTTCCGGCGGGACTCGATGATTGTTTAGCCGCTTACCAATATCTACTTGATGAAGGCATCTCGCCACAGCGCATCACGGTGATGGGCGACTCAGCCGGTGGCAACCTGACGTTAGGGCTGCTAATCGCGCTGCGAGATCGCCATTTACCCATGCCACGCCAAGCCATCAGCATTTCAGCACCGACTGATTTCACAGATGAAAATCCTGCACATAATGTGATTGACGATTTATTACATCCCCGTGCGATAGCCCGTTTCGCGGTGTCATATGTCGTTGGTCAAGACGTGCGTAATCCGCTGATTTCGCCGCTGTTCGCGGATTTGCATGGACTCCCACCTTTGATTATGTACGCGGGTGGCAACGAAGCCTTATCAACCGATTCAGTGCGCTTCGCCGAAGCGGCTGAGGCAGCAGGTGTGGATGTGACGCTGCGGGTATATCCGCGTATGTGGCATGTATGGCAACTGCAACCGGAGCTGCCACAGGCACGCCAGTCATTAGCCGAAATTGCGGATGCGGTACGAGCGACTCGCACACAACCTGAGATGCTTACCAACGTTCATTAAC
>JACDGI010000070.1 GCA_013821665.1 Anaerolineae bacterium | reverse complement strand
ACATAGGCCATAGCAAACATCGGATAATGGGCGATTGCTAATGAAAAATCGTTTTCAGCCTCTTCGAACTTCCCTTGATTAGCGTGGAGTCCACCTAAATCGTTATAAGCATTCGCGTTTTGCGGATTAATATTGATTGCTTCCACTACATCAGCGATGGCAAGATCGTATTTCTCTAAATTATTCAGACAGCCACTGCGCTGAAGATAGGCAAAGTCATCATTGGGGTTAAGCGCTATTGCCATCGTGTAATCAACAACTGCCTCAACGAAGCGATTTTTAACTATTCGGACAAGCCCACGATCAACGTAAGCCTCAGCCAATTGCGGATTCAACAAAAGGGCTTGATTGTAGGCTTGCTCGGCATAGGGCATGTTGCGCTGACTAACCTGTCGAATAAGGCCTATGTAATACCAGACCTCAGCGATGGCAAGGTCTTGCAGACGCTTATAGGTTTCTCTTTGAGCGGCCTTCGCTATATTTTCAAATAGACTCTGTGCGACTTGATACTGCTTGTCGCTATATAAAACGAGCGCACTCGTAAAAATCATCGTATATGAGGAATCAATCTTATGTTCAAACTGAAGTGTAGCGTGTTCTAGGACTTCAATCGTTTTAATAGGCGGATAGGTATCACCTAGCGTCGCGTTCGCTTGAATCGGCTGTTTCCAACGGGGTGTGATTTCATAATGAACAGTGAGCGTGTCATCACTAGCCATACTCCAAATAACAAGTGTCGCTTTACTGGCATCGGCCAAAAGACGGGCGGAGGAGCGGTTAGGAATAAGTATGGTAGATTGCTGGATACGAATGTTCAGATCTTTTAATAATGGATTCTGTTTGATGCTTTGAACATTTGAACCCAGTTGCTCAATGAGCATTTTAGCCTCAGAATTTAGCTCAACTGGTTTATCAGCGGCTGCGACAATGATCAATATTTCACCGTCTTTTGCTGGCGTAATCGTCTGAATTGAGGCTGCATAAATAGGGTGGCTGTTTAGAAATTCCAAGACAAATAGTGCCATTAACGAAATGAAGAAACGAACGACGTAACGACTCCTTGACGAAACAAAGACACTTTTTATCATGCTTGGTATATATTCCAATATGAATTCGATAACTTACATCTTGATTGTAATAGCATCCAGAGAATATCTAGTTATAAATATTAATGAGCCGCACATGCCGAGTCGGGCGTGTGTTTTGTTGCTACGTCCGATGTGAATTAGGGATAGAGATATGATAGTTGACGCAATGGTGTCTTAATAGGAATGTTTCAAAAAGCGGAGAAATAAAGGCGTGTAATCGACCTGAACAGGCGGCTTATTCATCCTCCAAAGCATCCCACAATCCGGCAACGGGTCGCGTGTCACCCGTTAATGCCTGACGGAGACTTTCACGTAATCCATTCGCCAAACCGGATGGGGTATCAAAATCAAATTGTTCGTTGTCGGATTTGACTAATGCCAGCAAATAGCTTTGCACCGATTCATAACCGTGTAGGTTTGCTAATTCTTCAATGCGTTCACGTTCAGAGTGGGTTAAATCCAGAGACAAGATTTCGCGGTCAACCATCATGCTTCTCCTGATTGGTTTACACCTCTAACACGCATTGTAGCATACACTTGATATTCAACAAAAAGGGCTTGCCAGCGGCAAGCCCCTACAACCACAATTCTATGTTTCTGTCGGTTGTTTATTCCGTGTCGGTGAAATCGAGGTCGGCGGATTGTGTGCCGGTGGCGGCTTCCATCAACAGCGTCAGGCGTGCGGCCATCGCTGCCGGATCAGGATGAATACCATCCTGCAAAAGTGCGGTTTCAAAGACCTGTTCCTCGACCGCTTTAATCAGCGGATTGTCAGGCGTTGAGGCCAACATCTGGCTGAGGTTGTGCATCAAGGGATGACGCGGATTGAGTTCCAGCGTCTTGACGGGCAGATCATAATCCTTATCCAGCAAGCGGTTGATGCGATACATCTGGCGGCTGGGGCCGGACTCATCACTGACCAAACGGGCGGGGCTGCCCGTGAGGGTCTTGCTGGCGCGGACTTCCTTGACGCGATCACCGAGCAGTTCTTTGAAGTGATTCAGCAAGGTCTCGAAGGTGTCTTCGGCCAAACTTTCGTGAACGGGTTTCTCATCCACCTTGGCTTCACCGACGGCGCTCAGATCAATTTCGGCTTCATCAACGTTACGCAGCTTGTGACCTTTGAAGGCATCCAAGCCCATCAACATGAAGGGATCAACCGGATCAACGAAGTACAGCACTTCGATGCCGCGCTGGCGGAAAGCATCCAGATGCGGGCTGCGAGCGGCGCTGTGGAAATCCTCGCCGATAATGTAGTAAATGTCATCCTGACCAGTTGCCATACGTCCGGTGTAATCTTCCAGTGAGAACAGGTCGTCGGGGTTGGCACTGGTGCTGGTCGGGAAGAACAGCAGAGGTTCAACATCGGTGCGATCAGACGGCGCAACAGCGACACCCTGCTTGATGAAGCGTCCAAACTGGGCGTAAATCTTGAGATATTCTTCCTTGTTCTTCTGTGCCAAGCGTTTGAGTTCGCTCAAGACTTTGCCAGTAATAGTCTTCTTGAGGTTCGCCATGACCTTGTTGGCCTGCACACTCTCGCGGTTGACGTTTAGCGGCAAATCTTCGCTATCGACTACACCCTGTACGAACTGGAGATATTCAGGCAGCAAGTCCTTGGCATATTCCTGAATCAGCACCTTACGGGCGTAGAGTTTTAAGCCCTGTTCCTTGCGCGGGTTGAGCATGTTGCGCTCGCCGTTGCTGGGGATATACAGCAGTGCGTAGAATTGCAGCGGCACATCGGCACGCATGTGGATGCGGTGCAGCGGCGTTTCCCAATCCATCGTCAGCATTTTGTAGAAGTCGTTGTACTGTTCGTCGGTGACTTCCTTGGGGTCTTGCCGCCAGATAGCCGTTTGTTTGTTGACGGGTTGTTCTTCCTCACCTTCTTTGACCTCGCCCACATAGATTGGGAAAGCGATGTAATCCGAATGACGGCGGATAATGTCTTTGATCTTCCACTCTTGTAGGAACTCTTTCATGTCCTCTTTGAGGGTGATGATGATGTCCGTTCCGCGTGATTCGCGCTCGGCAGGTTCGATCTCATAGGTTTGGCCGCCTGTCGATTCCCACGCGAAGACCGGTTCATCCTTCTTATAAGAACGGGATACGACACGCACTTTATCGGCAACCATGAAGACCGAGTAGAAACCAACGCCGAACTGCCCGATGACATCCTGCGAGGCCGTACTGCCATTCGTGGATTGTTTAGCGGCTTCAATGAAAGCCTTGGCACCGCTGCGAGCGATGACACCGAGGTTATTAGCAAGGTCATCTTTGGTCATGCCAATACCACTGTCGCTGATGGTCAGTGTTCCAGCTTCTTCGTTGGCTTTGATCTCAATAGCCAACTCGGCATCCGCGTCCTGAACTTCGTGGTTGGTGAGCAGTTCAAACTGCACACGGTTGAGCGCATCCGACGCGTTGGAGACCAGTTCGCGTAGGAAAATATCGCGCTCGGTATAGAGCGAATGGATCAGAATATCCAACAACTGCTGGATTTCTGCCTGAAAGGTAAATGTCTCAGCCATAATGCTTAACTCCTGCTGGGTCGTATTGATAAACCAGTATTCAACTATTTGTTGGTGAAATTTCGCTGTATTTTATAACACCAGAGTGTTAGAAGCGAGTAAGCGTTCGATAGATGTTGAATAATGCTATAATTATCGTCGAGCGAAAGAGGAAACAATGGCCTTTCAAAGTCTCTCTAAACTCTATACCTTTGACGAATTTGAAGCATTTATCGCCCGTCCCGAAAATGCTGGTCGCCACTTTGAATTGATTCAGGGTGAGATTGTCGAGAAAATTATGCCCACCGAAGAACACGGCATTATCATCCACACATTATCGGGCGAGATTTATATTTTCCTCAAGGTGAACCCTATTGCCCGTGCCGAGATTGAAGTGCGCTACAAAATGCCGAAGGACGATCATAATGGTCGCCAGCCGGATTTGTCGGTGGTTGTGGATACGCAAACGCCGATTGTCCGCAAAGGTCCTGTCCCCCGAATGCCGGATTTAGCCGTAGAGGTTAAATCACCGGACGACAAATTCAAGGATATGCGTGAAAAGGCCGAGTACTATCTCGCGAATGGAACGCGGATTGTGTGGCTCATTTATCCGCACGAACGGCTGGTAGAAGTGTTTCGCCCGAATGCGGACTCCGAAATCCTCAACGAAACTCATGTTTTGAACGGCGAGGATGTCCTGCCGGGTTTCACGCTGGCAATACGTGATCTGTTCCGGTTGATTTAAATGCGTGGCTTAATATGCGCCTTGACCTCTTGCAAACGGTTATCCCCTACAAAGATCACATCCACGCGCGACCCATCCGCAAATGTGCCGGTCAATACATCATCAATCGGCGTAAGTTTTAGGCCGCAGGTTTCCAAATAATGGGTGACGAGCAAACGCAAGTTATCGGTCTGGACGGTGGCGGCAAATTGGGTGATGGTTGAGACGATATGCTCCGGCGTGTTGACAATTTTGACAGGGAATATCGGGGTTTTGACCAAGAGGAACATGGCACCGTTTTCATATGGCCCGCGATAGTAGATATTTGCATCCAACACCGCGCTGGCAACCATCGAGAAATGATGCCCATGATATTCCTGATCCAAAGGCAGAGAAGCCTTTGTAAATTCAGGGATATTATGTTTTTGACCATAATCGCGCAATTTGGTGGACGATTGAATCAACTTCGAGGGGATTTTGCTCATGGTGTTGGCCCATGACCACAACCACGTTTTTGAGGATGTGCCTTCTGTTCCCAAGAGTTGGGGATAGAAGGTGATGGCTTTACCAAAGGCCAACTTGCCAGTCTTCATGTCAAAATCCCAATCAGGATTTCCGCGTTCTTTAAACCAGTTGGAAAATGTGATTTGTTTATCCCAACTGGCGATATAATTTTGCATCAACAAATCGTGAAACGTCATGACTTATATCCCAATATCCCACGCGGCGAGATCAGCGATAAAGTGATGGGCGGTCATATCCAAGTGAATAGGTGTGAGGCTCGCGTATCCACGATGCACGGCCCACAAATCGGTGCCTTCTTGCTCCCATAAACCGGTTGGTTCTGGCCCACCGATACGAATCACATCGCCATTGCGTTCCAGCACATCATTGTAGAGGCGTGCGCCCTGCCGTGTCAGTCGTAAGCCATTGACCTTGTCGCCAGCCGGAACATTGAGGTTCAAGATAGTCAGCGAGGGCAAACCTTTTTCAATGATGCGCTTGGCGACGGTGGCTGCCAATTGAGCCGCCAGCGCATAATCCTCAACTGTGTTGGCATCCCGCTTATCCAGCGAAACGGCTAACGCAGGCACACCAAAAATTGCGCCTTCCAAAGCGGCTGTGACCGTACCGCTGTAGGTAATATCCTGCCCCATATTACCGCCGCGATTGATGCCCGACACCACGAGCAGCGGAGGCCACTCAAATACACCTAAGGCCGCGACTGCCACGCAATCCGCAGGCGAACCGCTGACGGCTGTGGCGCTGGTGCCATCGGCTAAGGTCGCGGTAGCGATGGGAATATCCGTAAACAAGGTTTTCTTATGTCCGCTGCTGCTCTGGTTGATGGCGGGTGCAATCACCTGCACATTGCCTAATGTCCGCATGGCCTGTGCCAGCGCCAGAATACCGGGAGCTTGTACACCATCATCATTGGTTACGAGAATATACGACACGAATAACACCCCTTCGTATAATGAAACGCGCCACATCATACTCCGCCGAAAGTAGGGTGTGAAGTGCCGATCAAAGACGGATGTCATCGAGGCGTTACCGCGTTTAATATGGATGACTATCAGGGAAAAATATTCGTATATGGACTGCATAACTATGTGCAAGTTCGTGATTGTAGGGTAAGCTGAGAATGAACGCTTGGATACTTGTGACGGCGAAGGAGTGCCAGAAGATGTCTAATGGCGCAGAATTCCAAGGCTATTATAGTGAAGGTATTAACGTCTTTCAGAATGCGCGACGGCAAGCCTTTGTGCAGGAACTGATGGGGTTGATGCGCGGACAGTCGGCGGAACTGCTCAGTTTTGATGACATCAAAGCGCGTTTGCGGCTGCGTGAAGAAAGTTACAAAGGGCTGCAAAATGTGCCAGTCGAGAAAATCGTCGGCAGTGTAGGCCGCTACCGCGATTTCACCAGCAATTTCTTGCCACGCGGCACCACCTCGCGGGATCGTTGGAGCCGTGTTTATGCACAGGTCAACAGTCTGGAAGGTACACCACCTGTCGAACTGTATCAGGTAGGCGATGTGTACTTCGTGCGCGACGGCAACCACCGTGTATCGGTAGCGCGGCAGCTTGGCAACAAAACCATCGAAGCCCACGTAACCGAACTGCCCACATCCATCAAAATTGAACCGGGCATGTCCATCAAAGACCTGGACAAAGCTGGCAGCTATGCGGCTTTCCTTGAAGAAATTAGTCTCGAAAACACACGTCCGCATCACCAATCTTTGGAACTAAGCGAAGCCTCCCGCTACAGCGATATGCTGGGTCATATTTACCTGCATAAGAGCGTTTTAGAATATAAAAAGGAAAAGCCGGTCAGCATTGAAGAAGCTGCCGCTGATTGGTATGACAACGTCTTCCGTCCGGCAGTGACGCTCATCCGCAAATATGAGATCCTCGAACATATGCCGGAACGCACCGAGGCCGACCTGTTTTTGTGGTTGGTCGATCATCTGCGTGAAGTGCGCGACGAGCTAGGTGAAAAAGCCGAGTCGCGCAGCTTTAGCGATGCGGTCGTTGATTTCCTAAGTGAGCGACATATCCCCGTACCCAAAGATTTGCTGATGGAAAACGACGACTCGGTTATCCTGAGCAAAACGCAGGTCATGAAGGCGGTTGAGGATGGCCGCGCCCGCGAAGGTCAAAATGACGAGGATATGACCGCCGAATAATCAGGCTCATCTACGACACTAACAGTCCTGATTTGGCGAAACCTTCCAGAGTGAGTTCGAGTTGTGTAGTCACCATTTTTCGCAGTTCTTCCGGCGACATTTGTTCGACATTCGGCAGAGCGACTATCTTCGTTTCAACCAATTCAACCAGAAAATTCAACAGCACGGCGAAGTCATTCTCTCCATCGAGTTGCGATAAAATTAAACGGCTGAAATTATCTAACTGCACCCGCGTATGGATCAAGGTGGTGTTATTAGGCTGCTGTCGCGCCTGATAACGGCTGTAGGCTGTGGCTAAGGGGCGTTCGCTGACAACCGTAGTCATAGGCGGGGCGAAGGTGTGAAATTCGATGAGATTCAGACTATAGGCAAATGCCTGCAACAAATTACCCGCCAGCGCAGCCGTATCATAAGAGGTCACTTGGGTCATATTCAGACTTGATGCCGCTTGTTGCAACAACACATCGAAATGAATACGCTCTGGCTTCGAATCCAACAAATAATGGAAGGCAGCTTTGGTTAACGCGTGATTGGTACTGAACAGGCTGCCGTCAATCCCTTCGAATGTTTCGATACCTATTTCGGCTCTTTCAGGAGACACTTTCAGCGTATGAGCAGTCGAACTCACATAGAATTCACGCACCGGTTGGATGGACAAGCGCCGGTCGACGTTAATATCTGCGTGGCAGAGCAACGTGCAACGGAAAGACTGATTCCGCAAAAAATCAAAATACTGTTCTAGTTCAACGGTGCTGTGCGCGATCTGCCCCAAATAATTCAGTACTTCGCTCGACAAGCCATTAGGCATGACCGTCGGGAAATCAGATTCAACGAGGTATTGGAGGCTGTGCTGTTCCGCTTGCTCGATGAATTGGTAAAAATAGAAGGGCTGGTTAAGGGCTTCGAGTTCATCATGGAGTAGGACAGCATGGTCAAATTCTTCGGTTTGGTTCTTTCGAAAATTGAGATAGTTCTGAAAAACTGCCGCATAGGCCGAGTCAGGTTTGTCTTTGAGTGCGTCCCCCATAAAGATTATCCACTTCCGAGATTGCGCCGATTTTTCGGCTGGAGTCACCGCATCACGAGTGCGATAAATCATCATATTGCGAATGATGTCCATCGTATGCCAACCGGGATAGGTGTTGTAACTGATATAGGCAATGCCCTGCGGCGTAAGGTTATGCTGGCAAATATCGAGTAACTTTTCTTGAACGAGAGGCGGAACCCACGAAAAGATGCCGTGGATGATGATGTAATCGAACTGCCCAAACTCCGGCGTAATATCCAATATATCCATCTGGTGGAAGCTGATATTGGTCAAGCCAATGGCTTCAATAGCGTCCAGTGCTTTCTTAATCTGTACCTCTGATATATCCATACCCACGAAGGTGCTTAAAGGTAGCACCATCGCCATCGCCAGCAGATTTGCCCCGCTCGCCGTGCCAATTTCAAGCACATGGCAGTGGTCGATAGGCACGGGTTTCATGCCTAACAGCGTGCCCAAGGTTGCGAGGCGATCCGGATGCGTTTGTACGTAAGACAAATCTGGATAAGGCACTTGGTCGTAGCTGTAATGTTGGGCGTTGGTATCCATTGGCTCAAACTTTCTTTTGCTACATCGCTGCCATCAAAGAAGAATTTATCACCTTTTCATGTTATGTGCTTACATGAGCGTCTCATTAGAGGGGGAAATTGGGATAAATCCGTTCTTTACGGTTTTAGCGAATCTATGGCTGTATCATTTGAGCGGGATACAACGTCTTATAAATTTTTCAAGGAGAAATCTGGATGTCCGACTTACTTTCAAAGAATATCTCTCGCCGCACGTTACTCAAAGGGGGCGCTGCCTTCGGTGCCATTGCCATGGTCGGTTTTGATGGCGCATTCGGCTTCAGCCGCGTGTTGGGACAGGCCATGAAGGATGATGATCTACAGACCATTATCAACCTCGCTTCCACCGCTGAATTGTTTGCCACCACCCATTATCTGGCAGCCATCAACGGCAAGCTGGGTTTGGCCGACAAGCAGGTTCAATACTTGAAGGCTGGTTTCCTCGCCGAACAAGACCATTTGGAACTGTTGATGTCCCTGGGTGCCAAGCCCGTCGTCACCGAATTCTATGTTCCCGAAACATTATTCTCTGACCAGAAGCTGTTTGCGGCAGTCACTGAAGTCGCCGAAACCGCGTTCGTCGGTGCCTATTTGGCCGCGACCCGCATTTTCTCGGCCTCAAAAGACACCACCAAATACGCCGTAACCACTGCCCAGATTGCCTGCGTCGAAGCTGAACATCGCGCATTGGCCCGTGAAATTGGTGGCAACCTGCCCAATAACATCAGCTATGCTCAATACACATTGAACAACGTTTCGGATGCCGTGCCGGTGCTGCAACCATTCTTGGATGGCAAGCCAGCCGACGACAGCCTCGGCAAGTTCGTTGGCCCCGTCAAGCCCCCGACGGCTGATGACATCGCCAAGGTTCGTGCCGAAACAGAAGCACTGAAGTACGACGAATCGGTCAAGCCATTCGCCGCCATGACATAGTGTCAATGTTGTTGTAGGGAAACTTACAGCGCGTTGAAAGCAGATGAGGGAGCCATAGTCTTTGGTCGGATGCTGGCTCCCTCTTATCCACTCGCGAAACAGGATGGTTTCGTAAGCAATCTTATTATAACGAGTTTCCCCCTTCTTGTTAGATAAGTTGCCGCGAAACCATCTTGGATCGGATTTAAAAATTCGAACATGATCGCAACTGTCAGTTGATATGGTGTCAACAAAAGCAGTTGTGACTAATAACAGAGGTGATTTCAAGATGGCAAACTTATCCCGTCGTACAATACTTAAGGGCAGCGCTCTCTTCGGTGGTGGCGCATTCCTGACCTTTAATCAGGTGTTTGGCTTCAGCCGTGTTATGGGCCAAGCCGTCAAAGATGATGACACTCAAACCATCATCAACTTGGCTTCAACCGCCGAATTGTTCGCAACCACCCATTATCTGGCAGCTATCAATGGCGCAGCCGATATGAAGTTGGATGCCAAGCAGATCGAGTACCTCAAGGCCGGTTTCCTCGCCGAACAGGATCACTTGGAACTGCTCATGTCACTGGGCGCAAAGCCTGTCGTGACCGAGTTCTATGTCCCTGAGAAATTGTTCAGCGACAAAGCCTTGTTCGCAGCCGTAACCGAAGTGGCCGAAACTGCCTTCGTCGGTGCCTATCTGGCAGCCACCCGTGCATTCTCGAATGCCGGTGCGCCCCAATTCGCCGTGACCGCAACCCAGATCGCCGCTGTTGAAGCTGAACATCGCGCATTGGCCCGCCAAATCGGTGGACTGCTGCCCAACAACATCAGCTACGCACAGTACACACTGCAAAACGTCAGCGATGCCGTGCCAGTTCTCCAACCCTTCTTGGATGGCAAGCCAGCCGACGACAGCCTCGGCAAGTTCGTTGGCCCCGTCAAGCCGCCGACGGCTGGTGACATCGCCAAGGTTCGCGCCGAAGCCGCAGCCCTCAAGTATGACGAAACCGTTAAGCCTTACGCCGCGATTGCCGCAGCGATGGCAACCCCTGAAACCACTCCTGCCGCTGCAATGGCAAGTGGTGCGTGCATGGTGATGGCAAGCAGCGATGTCAACATTCGCGCCGATGCCAGCACGACCTCCGCCTCAATGGGTTCATTAGGCGCGGGCAAGTCAATGGCTACTGATGGAATGAAGACGGGTGCCGATGGCAAAGTATGGTATCGCGTCACCGGTGGTGGTTTCGTCCGCTCGGACGTGGTCAAGACCAGCGGCGATTGCACGGCTTTACCCTCGGTCTAATCGAGACGAATTTGATACAAGGGCGGGTCTCAGACCCGCCCCTACAAATACCAGATTGTAAGGACGCATGGCTGTGCGCCCCTACATCCAAGCCTATTTAAAGACAACAGATGCACATTTCTACAGGGCGAATAACAGTACCTGTCTTCAACATGCAATGCTTTCGTATTTTAAGGAGTAACAATCATGGACCTCGGACCTACAGAACTGATCATCATTTTGGTTATCGTTATCCTGCTGTTCGGTGTCGGACGCGTGGGCAAAATCGGTGGCGAGTTGGGTAATGCCGTTGCGAACTTCCGCAAAGGTTTGACCGATGCTAACCGTGAGACCAAGACCGACGAACCCTTGTAACCACCATTCGTCATCTGAAACGTGGGCAAGGGTTTGCTGACCGATGATTTAATCCGGTTATGAACGGGAACGGACGACATATATGCCGTCCCTATAAACCATTTATTGTAGGGACGCAATATATCGCGTCCGCCCGCTAACAACCGCTTCGATGTTTCGTCCAAATCCTTGTCCAACGCATTATAGATCGACTCAGCATAGAGGATGAATCAACATGGAAATTTTTGGTGTCGGCGGCGGGGAAGTTGTCGCCATACTGGTTATTATGCTGGTGGTGGCCGGCCCCAAACGGATGGTGCAATGGGCGTATGTGCTGGGCCAGTACATCTCGAAAGCACGCGGCATGTGGGACGAAGTGATGGCCGGTGTTCAGAAAGAAATTGACGATGCAGGTTTGGATGTGCAACTGCCGAAAACCATGCCGACCCGCGCCAATCTGACTACCATAGCGAATACATTCACCAACCCCGTAGGCAGCGTGTGGTCAGGAATCACAGCGCCGGTGCAAGACGTGATGAATGATGTCAGCACAGAAATCAAGCAGACTCATAGTGACCTGCGTGACGCGGTTACGGTGCAAGAAGAAAAGGTCGCCTCATGAGCGCTGAAGTCCAACTTAAACCGCAGCAGCCACTAATCCCCGACGGTAACGGGGCACAGATGGGGATATTCGAGCATCTGGATGAACTGCGCCGACGCTTATTCGTCTCGGCAATAGCGCTGGTGATTGGTACGCTGGGCGGTGTGGCAGTCGCAACACCTGTATTGAAATTTATCAGCGAACCTTACGGGCGAGCCTTCATTGTGCTTGATCCAACGGGCGGCGTTGTCCAATATTTCCGTGTGGCGATTATGGTCGGCGCATCACTGGCAATTCCAGTGATTACCTACGAACTTTTGATGTTCATCCTACCCGGTTTGACGGGTAAGGAAAAGAAATGGTTGTTGGTTTCGATATTCCCAATTTTCTTTTTGTTCATCGTTGGTATTGGTTTCGCGTGGTTCATTTTGATACCGCCAGCACTCGGCTTTCTAGTCAATTTCCAACCCTCGATTTTTCACGCTGAATGGACAGCCGATCATTATCTGGCGTTTGTGACTTCGCTGTTGTTTTGGATGGGTGTAGCCTTTGAAACGCCCTTGGTATTCTTTGTACTGTCACTGTTCGCCGTGGTACAAAGCCGCCAACTCCTGCATCACTGGCGCATCGCAATCGTGGGAGCGGCGATTGCTGCCGCAGTCATTACACCCACTGTTGATCCCGTCAATATGATGCTGGTGATGGGGCCGTTGATGGCGCTGTATGTGCTGAGCATCGCGCTCGTATATATCGGTGGGCGAATCATTAAAGGCAGATGAGAAGGCTTATCGCCCTTAAATCCATTTCGACATTAAAATTCGGTACTAATACATGTATCTCTGTTCTCTCACTGGGCAAGATACATGTATTTTTTATGTTTCGATAAGGAGACAGTGCATGAATAGTCGTAAATTTATTGTTGTCATTGCTGTTTTTACCCTTTTAACCGCGCTGGTTTTTACGGCGCAAGCAGCCGATGCCCCTAGCGTTGCCATTGGCGATCAACTGGTGCTGGGCGGTTTTGTGACCGTTGATTCGATCTACAGTGAAGGCCCCGGTTTCGTGGTCATTCACCGTGCTTCGGATGGCGGCGTAGTCGGCGTATCCCAACCGTTGAATGCGGGTTGGACATACGATCTGCGTATCAACCTCGACACCACCAAAGCCGAAGCCAAGATGAGCGCCATGCTGCATGTGGATGATGGCGCGGTTGGTACTTACGAATTTGGTACGGTTGATGGCAAAGATTTGCCGGTCAAGAATGGCGCAGACATCGTCAACACCTTATTCAACGCACAAGTTCTGGATGCCACCGACCAAAAGGTCGTGGATGGCAGCGTCACTATCAAAGCAGTCGCAATGCCTGCTGATGGCTTCGTAGTCGTTCATGGTGGCGATAAGGATAAGTTCGGCGGTGTACTGGGCGAAACCTTCGTCAAGGCTGGCTCTGCAACTGATGTCAAAGTCGCGCTCACTGGCGACCTGACCAGCGTATTGTGGCCGATGCTGCACATCGACAACGGTGTCGCTGGCAAATACGAATTCACCGGTACCGAAATTGACGCACCGATTGTGTTGAATGGCGAAGTCGCCAGCTTCCCAATCTGGACCGTACCCCATCTGCGCGTGTGGGACCAAGCCACCATTCATGGCGACAACATGCCGCCTATGACGAGCATGATGGACATGGCGATGGTTCATATCAAGTCGGTTCTCTCGGATGGCCCCGGCATTGTGGTCGTTCATGCCAATGAAAACGGCAACGCAGGCGCAATCCTCGGTGCAGCTTTCGTCAAAGATGGTCTGACCCAGAACATCGACGTGATGGTCGATACCACCGCCATTGGCCCGGTTGTGTGGCCGATGCTGCACATCGACGCGGGTACCGTTGGTAAATATGATGGCTTGGATGTGGATAAGGTTGTCTCGGCGGATGGCGAAGCGGTGACCTTTACAATCAACGACGCGCCTTCACTGACCGTTCTCGATCAGAAGATCGCTGATGACGGCACAATCACTATTCATAAGGCCATTATGGATGCCCCCGGTTGGATCGCCATTCATGCCGACAACGCTGGCGCACCCGGCGAAGTCATCGCTACGGCGTTTGTCCATGCTGGCGCGAACTGGGATGTAAAGATCAAGGTTGATCCGGCGAAGGCTGGCACTAAGGTCTTCCCGATGCTGCATTACGATACGGCTGCACTGGGCACGTATGAGTTCGGCACGGTCAAGGATGCGGATGCACCGGTCTTCGTGCAGAAGAACGTGGTCGTCCTGCCACTGAACATCACCAAGTAGGTTTTTTGAAAATGGGATAACGTTCGATACCAAACTTGAACGTATTCCTGTAGAGGAGGGTCTGTGACCCTCCTTTGCTTTTCTTACACCCGCTCTAAAATCACCAGCGGAATCTCGCGACCCGCCTTGGCCTGATACTCATTGTAGCGCGGGAGGATCTTCGCCATAATCTGCCACAAGGGTGGCTTTTCCTCGGCTGAAGCCGTTCGTGCCCGTGCGCGGAATTTATCCGCCATGACTTGCAATTCAACTTCGGGATTCTCGACCATATTTCGGTACCACGAGGGATCTTTGGACGCACCCCCGTCGGATGCCACCAACAGATAGCGGTCACCATCCCGCCCATAAGTTAAGGCCGTGCGGTACAGCTTGCCCGATTTACGCCCACGCGTGGTCAAGAGTAAGGTCGGCATCCCGTTATACTGGTGGCCTTCCTTGCCATCGGTTTCGACATAGCGGCGGATATGTTTCGCCACCCATCCAACCGGACTATCAATGACTTCTTCGAGTTCGGTCATACTGCCCTCCAATTAAATACTAGACTCGTCTTGTTTTTTCTAAACCCGAATATGAAGATTTGCGAACTATGATAGGGACAATTGGCTTCTGTAATTTACCTAGAATGTTCATGCTGACTAGCGCTCTTGAGCCAAGCGCGAATGTTATCTACACCTATCAGAACTTCCTCAACACTATTGGTAACTACCGTTATCTGACTTGCATTAATTGTATCAGTTCCTATTGCGCCGAATAAATCCACATCGACCAGACGGCTTTCACTTAACCCTAATCCTTCTAAGTTAGCGCCCTTTAGAATAGTTCGATTGAGAACTGATAATCCAAGATGTGCATATCGTAAATCAGCATTACTTAGGTCAGCATTGGTTAAGTCAGCATCAGTTAAATTTACCCGAATTAACTTAGCATCTCTAACTATGCTGGATATGAGACTGGCACTAGTCAAATCAGCTTTTATCAAATCAGCGTTGGTTAGATTTACTTCAACACCTGATGCAGAGTGCAGGTAAGCTCTTGACAAATCTACGCTACTTAAATCGGCATAATTCAAATTTGCAGCCGGCAGAACTGATCCAGATAGATCAAAACCTACTAAGTCTAGGTAAGATAAATCTGCTTCAATTAATTCAAGTTGCTGACCAGATGGATCTTTGCCAACGCTCTCTAGCCACTGCTTGTGTAATTCGAGTTTTCTTATCAAACTCTCGTCAGGTTTTTTCATCGACTATAATCTTCCTGCTATTCTCTGCCATTTGGCTATGACAACATACTTCAGTTAGCATAACACCTAATTCGGGATGACCACCCATTATCCTTTGCTTGACAAGCCTCTAGCCGTGTGGCACAGTCGTCACACTGTCACACAAACGAGGCTTAGCCCGATGAATGTCGAAGAACTCAGCAATCCTACCGTCAAAGCCGCTGTGACCGCCTTACATGCGGGCGACCGCAGCGCATGGCTGGCGTTGTTCGCACCCCACGCCACTCTCACCGATGACGGTAACAAGCGCAACTACATCGAATGGTCGGGCAGCGAACTCTTTGGTAAAGGCAATGGACGGATCATCAACATTGAGAGCGAAGAAGCCAACGGCCTGACCATCAATACGCTGTTCCACTCCACGGTATGGGGCGAATTTAGAACCTTTTGGACATTCGAAATTCAGGGCGATAAAATCACCCGCCTGGATGTCGGCCAACTGAACTAATTTACGACTTGCAGCCATTTAGGTAACAGCAAGGGCGGCACGTTTCAATCAATCACAAATCACATCCAGCATCAGAAAGCACAGATTCATATGACGATGAGAGACGATACGACACAAATGTTATTGCCCATTCACCCTATCACCATTGAGGCAGTGTATGTGGCAACTATCAAAGCCTATGAGGATGATCGTGGGCGCTTTATGGAAACCTTCAAGCGTGAATGGTTTCCGTCCGTGAATTGGGATCGTATCCAATGTAACCGCTCGGATAGCAAAGCCGGGGTGCTGCGCGGGCTGCATTATCACCATAAACAGATTGATTATTGGTATGTGCCGCGCGGCGTGGTGCGTGTGGGTATGGTTGATTTGCGCCCCAACTCTAAGACCTATATGGTGACCCACACGATGGAAATTGGCGAGAGGCACAACTTCGGCGTGTTCATTCCCATTGGCGTGGCGCACGGTTTCTATGCCATCACCGATGCCTCATTGACTTATATGGTCAATAATTATTATGACGGCGGTGGCGATGAGAACGGCGTGGCGTGGAACGACCCTGACATTAACCTTGATTGGGGTTTGAACGGTGCGACTCCCTTGCTGTCACCCCGCGACGAGAAGAACCGCTTCCTGAAAAACATCCCCAGCGCTGAACGCCCGAAATAAAACCCGCTTATCCAAATTTGATTCAACGTTTGTAGAGGAGGCTCCGAGAGCCTCCTTTTCCTACCCATTTGGTTAGTATCATTTGGGAAGCCTTGACTCTGCTGGACTTCGGGCTTATCATTTCACTTAACGCTCGTTAAGCGAACAGAAATCCTAATGCCTGAACGTATCAACCGCCGCGATAATATTGTCGATGTCGCCGCCAAACTATTCGTCCAGAATGGTTATGATGCCACCTCCGTACGCCAAATTGCGGACGTGGTGGGTGTAACGGAAGCCGCACTGTATTATCATTTCAAGGATGGCAAACGCGAACTGCTCGAAGCCGTCATTGAATGCCAGATTCCCGACCTCCTTAATATCGTGGATGAATGCGGCAGCGCCGAAACGCTACAGGATTTTATTGTTCAATTCGGCCAGCAGATGATGGCGCTCAACCCCAAACGGGTCGAAAAACTGCGCTGGATGGTCACCGAGTTCCCGCGCATGACCGCCGAGGAACGGGCTTTATTGCACCATAAACAACTGGCCTTCCAGAACCGCGTCGCCGCAGCCCTCGAACGTTTTATAAGTGATCCTACCCAAGCCCGGACGACAGCTGCTGCAATTATCTGCCTCATGTATGGCTACGGCTTCCTCTTCGTCAGCCTCGATCTTCAGTCAGTTACTGATGTTGATAAAAACGACATCATCCAATTACTTGCACAGGGCATGGCTGCCACCCGCTAAAAAATACGCTTTATTTTGTATGCGACACTTAACGTTTGTTTTGTGAGCAATCCGTGGGAACTTGTCCAATCGTTCCCACACAACTTGTCATGATTGATTAGTCGGAGGAAAGCATGAATACGGTTCAAGATCCTGCGGAATTATTACCGGGCTACGCCACCCGTTGGCGGGCGCTGATTTTTATTGGTATCGCGCTGGTCGTGGTCAGCCTCGATAACACCATTCTCAACGTGGCACTGCCATCCATTTCCAAAACACTGGGTGCAACCGCCAGTGAACTGCAATGGATTGTTGATGCCTATGTTCTGGTATTCGCCTCGCTGTTGTTGACCGTCGGTGGTTTAGGGGATCGTTTCGGACGCAAGAAGTCACTGCTTATCGGCTTGGTTTTGTTCGGTATTGGCTCGCTGGGGGCGGGACTTTCACCTAACACCAACGTTTTAATCGCCACCCGCGCCTTCCTCGGTATCGCTGGCGCGGCCATCTTACCGGCCACATTGTCACTGATTAGTGCTACTTTCCCGGCCAGAGAACGTCCGCGTGCCATCGCTTTGTGGGCGGCTGTCTTCGGTTTGGGTGTGGGTATCGGCCCCTTGATCGGTGGGGCGCTGCTGGAGCATTTCGAATGGAATTCAGTGTTCTTTGTCAACCTGCCCGTTATTGTCATCGCGGTCATCGGTGGTGCGCTTACGATTGCCGACTCGAAAGATGAACACGCACCCAAAGCGGACATTCCCGGTGTGTTGTTATCCGTTGGCGGTTTGTTTGCTCTGGTCTACGGTATCATCGAAGCCGGACAAAAAGGTTGGACAGATCAGAGCGTATTGATTGCCTTTGCTGCCGCCATTATCCTGTTAGGTCTTTTCGGCTGGTGGGAAAACCGCAATCCAGATGCCATGCTGCCCATGCGCTTCTTCAAGAA
>JACDGI010000755.1 GCA_013821665.1 Anaerolineae bacterium | reverse complement strand
GGTGGGGCGGCGCACCGTATCGTGGGCGATGATGCCAGCCCGTTTGAGCAAATATTTACGGGCGTGCAGCGAAAATTCATGACCGAAACCCGATACCGCATCGATCAATGGCTGCGCTCGCAAAAGGATGTCATCCACACGCATTTTGTCATCGGCTGCCCATGCTGCCCAGACATCCACAAAAAACTCATTGAAGCCCACACCGGGGAGCAAACCCGCCGCACCGACTTCCAATTCCTCACGCAGACTGATCCCACCCACGCCGCCAAACATCCGCACGTCATCACTGACCCGTCCACGCAGGGCATTGATACGGCGAGCCGAACCCGGCCCTTCGATTTTGAAGTATTGAACGCTGGGTGCATGTTTAGCGATTTGCGCGAGATGCTCGGTTGATAACTGGCAGTGGGCATAAGCCTGAATTTGAGGCGACTGCTGCACCATAATCGGTACATCCGAAACGCTGCCGAGCGCGATGTAATGCTCCATGAGACTCATCTCGTCGTTGTTCATGGTGTTGGGCGGCAGCGTCATCAGCGCGGCGGGATGTAGATTACTATAGACATGCGCTTGTTCGATGGCGGCTTCAGTGCTGCCCGCTGCCAAACCAATTATCAGCGGCACTTGTCCGGCAACTTCGGCGGCCACGATTTCAGCACAGCGGATGCGTTCTTGGTCGGTGAGTTTATAGGCTTCGCTGGCGAAACCGCCTACGCCCAGCCCATGTATGCCGCCTTCGAGTTCAAAATGCACCACACGCCGCAAACTGTCCTCATCAATGCGCCCATCGGCATCAAAAGGTATCGTTAAAATAGGGATGATACCGGTCAAAGCGGACATAATCGTATCTCCTATGAAGGGCGTGGATTAAGAAATAAACAGCGTTTTACCCACTCAATTTGGTTTAAATCGGCCTCACCAGTGATGCATCGAGTTAGAACAGCTATTAGGGATTTGGTTGGGGTCGAGAGGTTGGAATGATGCGGCATGGACAACCTTCGAGAAATTGAGGAAATTTAATATATGATATATTCTTCTCGATAAATTGCAACTTTAGGCCGGTCAAAATTGTCATAACAAGGAACCCGCATGGGCGATATGATTTTCCATCAGCACCTTAACATGCCCATAATGGCCGTAGTCTGTGAGTGAAACCATTTCGGTGTAGACTACTGGAACTGACCGTAAGCACTGCCTCATCATAAGGAGTACATTATGCGTCGACTGATTACTCGCATGCTTCCCACTTTTGCTTTGTTTCTGGTTCTGGTTGCTTCGGTGGTACAAGCAGCCCCAAGCGCACAGGAACGCTTCGGAACACTCGAATCGCTGAGCGCATATTTCCCCAAAGATACCATGCTGTATGCCGCGACACGCACGGATGCTAATGTGATAGCCTCACTGGATCGGCTGGTGCAAACGGTTGCGTCACAGTTACCAGCGGGTACGATTCCGGCGGGGTTTCCTACAACTCTGACTACGGCACTGGATTTGTTCATCAAACAGCAAGCGGGTGGTGGTACATTTGCAGATACGGTGCAACCGTGGCTGGGGGATACCTTAGCCGTTGGCATTTATCCCGCGATTCGCAGTGCTGGTGGGCGCATCGTCATCAAGATTACCGATCCGAAGGCGGCGCAACAGGCGGTATTAAAAACGCTTAGGGGCTGGTCAAGCCGCGACGCGGATGGCTACACATTGTTGAGCAATTCCAATGATCGTAATCAAATCGCGATTTATCCCGATGTCATGGTTATCTACAGTTGGTCGGATGATGTTGGCCCGCAGCAAACGCCTGCTGTGATGCCAAATGTTACTGCCAACACCTATTACACAACGGCTTTAGCGCGTCTGCCCGACAGCAATTATGACATGATCGCCTTTGTGGATACGCCGTTGATGCTGGCTTATAACCAACGTCAAAGCTATCACGATGGAGATTGGATTGTTCCGGCGGCTGTTTATCGGACGCTAGGTTCAACTGGATTGGGTGTGCATATCGGGATTGATCAGACACTTACACTTGATGCTGTCCAGACTCTGGGCAATACCGTTGGTTTAGATGCGTTGGGTGTTCAGTTCACAGGGCAGGGCGCAGCTTTAAATCCCGATATTTTGCAACGCGTTCCACAAAAGGCTGTTTTTGTGATGCAGGCGGCGGACATCGGTGCGATGGTTGAATTTGCCGGGAACAGCGCTCAATCCGCCAGCAAGAAGTTCCAAACTGTTCTTCCGAGTATCATCACTGGATTGGCCTATAGTTCATCGGTGAGTACAGCCGGAATATTTTCGAGCGCGTTTGGGGGCATTATCAACACCGATTGGGCGAATGTGCTTTTCGCCAACCTCAGTGGCTACGATTATGCCAGCGAAATTCGTCCGTTGTTGAGCGGGAACAGCGCGTTTTTCCTGACGTTAAATCCGTCTTATAACCCTAATAGTCCGACCTTTGTGAATCGCGAACCGTTCGATGGTGCGCTGCTGTTCGAAGCGTCAGATGCTCAGGCGGCGCAGCAATTCGTGCGTAAGCTCCAGCGCGAACTGGCAATCGATATCTATTCCAGCGGTGATCAAAATGCCGTCCGCATCCAAGAGGCCGTTTTGCCTACTGGCGCGGTAGGCATGAGCCTCGCAGTTTACGGCGAAACTGGACAGCCCTTTGACCAATTTACGGCGGCGGCTCAGGATAAATGGCTGGTGATCGGCACAGCAAGCGCGGTGAAGCAGGTGTTGAGTGGTGACGGTTTGGGTTTCGATACCACCTCAAGTGCGCTGCTGCCAAATGCAGGAGCCGCTTTTTACATGAATCTGCCGTCCGCACAATCACCCCAATGGACAACGTTTATGCGATCTGATCCGGGGAACACGGCCCTCCAATTTCTGCCGTATTTCGTGCAAGATTTGGCTGTTTCGGCGGCGGGAACTGACAAAAACGATGTGCTTCTGCGGCTGAAGCTGACGTTACCCTGTGGCGACAACTGCGGTTAAATAATTGTTGATATTTGGGCGGCGGATTCGTCGCCCGTAAAATTTATTTATGGAGAAAAGTTTATGAAAGCCTTGACGCTTACTGCTGATTTCGCTCCCAAACCGGATTACCAACTGAATGAACGCGAGCGAACGACCCACCGCATCCAAGCGGGTTCGCAAGTGTGGAAGAATCCGCATATTGCAGTCGGTCAATCGGCTGATCCCAAACCCAAAGATGATGAGGTAATTATCAAGGTGGGGGCGGTGGGCATCTGTGGCTCGGATATGCACATGTATGAAGCGGGCAAGGATGGCTATATTTTATATCCCGGTTTGACACGCTTTCCGAATATTTTGGGTCACGAATTTGCGGGTAAAATCGTTGAAGTCGGCAAGAATGTGCGTGACTTGAAGGTGGGTGATATGGTCGCGGCTGAAGAAATCCAATGGTGCGGCGAGTGCATTTCCTGTCGTCGCGGCTTCGTCAACCATTGTGACAATCTAGAAGAGTTGGGCTTCACTACTCCCGGCGCGATGGCGCAGTATATTCCCGTGCGCGCGCGTTACTGCTGGAGCATTCAGGAAATTGCGGATCGTGTGGGGAGTGAGAGTGAGGCGATGGTCATGGGGGCGATGGTTGAGCCGACGGGCGTGTCGTATCACGCCATGTTCAACCGCATTCACACATGGCAGCCGGGAGCTTATGTGGTGGTTTTCGGCGCGGGGCCAATTGGTTTGGCGGCGATTGCTTTAGCCAGTGCTGCCGGAGCCTCACAGGTGATTGCATTTGATACCTCGCCCAGCCGCCGCGAGTTTGCACTCAAGTTAGGGGCGACTGCTGTGCATGATCCGGTTGGTGCGGATTTGAATGGCATCATTCTCG
>JACDGI010000754.1 GCA_013821665.1 Anaerolineae bacterium | reverse complement strand
GCTGACCATTGTTCAGGCGTTGGTGATGGTCACCGGCGCGGTGGTGGTTTCCAGCCAGACGACCAGCACCCGTGCGGCTAATCTGCTGGCGAGCTTCATTGTCATCCCCATGACCCTGCTCATCCAAGCCGAGAGCGCCATTATGTTCCTCGCGCCGGATGCCGAATCGCCCAGTGGTATTTCGTCCTTGTGGGCGATTATCGTGGGCATGATCGTGGTGACGGTGCTGCTGCTGCGAGTTGGTAACGCGGTGTTCAATCGTGAAGAACTGCTTGGCCGTACGATTGACGAATTTAATTTGAAGGCAACCTTCCGCAATATGGGTCGTTGGATACGCGCTGTGGATGACAAGGGCAATCCGGCGCGTAATTTGGCGCAGTGGTATCGCCAAGGTGTCTTTCCGGCAGTGCGGCGTTTAGGGCCAGCGGCATGGATCGCGATTGGTGTGTTCGTGCTGACGTTCCTCGGTGGCATCTTAGTTGGGCAGCTTCCGCAGTGGCAAATGCATCTACCGCAAGGCTCATCAATGACTTCTGCCGCAGGCTTTATGAAACACTTGATGAATGTGCCGACGCAATCCGGCGCATGGCTGGCGATTGTCGGGCAGAACGGCGGTATTTTGCTGGCAGCCTTCATCCTATCGTTGTTCACGTTTGGTACGGCAGCTTTGATTTTGACCCCGGCGGTTTACTTCATCCTCGGTTATCTGTTCACGCAGATTATCGCGGCAGGCTACAATCCTTCGTTTATGCTGGCAGCGGTCTTGACGCACGGCATCATCGAAATTCCGGTGATCGTACTGGCGGCTGCTGCGGCACTGCGGATGGGTGCCGTGGTCACGAAGCCTCCTCAGGGCATAACCGTCGGGCAAGCATGGTCGATGACACTGGGCGATACCATTAAGATCGCATTGGGGCTGGTTATTCCCGGTTTGCTGCTAGCCGGTTTCATCGAAGCCTTCATTACGCCACAGGTAGTGGTTAAGGTCTTGGGCGGGTAGTTAGAAAGCGATTGGCTTTTAGCCCAATACAAGACTTACCAACAGGTTTTAGAGATAAAACGTCGTTCGGAAGGGCGACGTTTTTGATTCGCAAAATGCACCAAAATTGCATTTTGTGCAGATTTCCCGCCGAAATGGCAGGCGGGAACAGGGGAGCTATCCGCCGAATTGACACTTTAGTATGGCGGCTCTTCCGGCTGATGCCGCCGAGTGCAGCGGATGGCTCGCGTGTATCCGCCGCCGCACAATTGGCATTACCATTTTGGTGGCTATGAGGGAGTGAGCCGCCGAAATGCAAAAGCAAATACGATTGAACCGCCAAGTCGCCAAGAATGCCAAGATCAATGCAGAGTGTTTAGAGAGCGATTCAGAGAAGAAATTAATAATGTGACTCCGAAGAATAGTGACACAGCGATAGGATTATTTTAAGGGAAATTGAGGGTGAATGGGTTACCAAAATGTAACTTTTTTGAGAGCAGTTTGTTAACTGTTTTGAGGGAAGAAGTAGGTGATTGAGGTTGATGAGGCGTTTGAAAATGGTTTGAGAGGATTTTGAAGGCGAATGATACAGAATACAGGGCGGGTCAGAGACCACGCCCTACGAGAAAATATGCGATATGGATTAGAATTCCGCGACGATGGGGATGACTTCCTTCGCCAAGATTTCTAAGGGCTGCATTTCGTGGATGTTCGGGACAATCAACATGATTTCCTTGAAGCCCATTTTGCCCGCCCATCGACAGGATTCGATGAGGTCTTTAGCCAGTTGATTGGCACCTGTGAGCGTCAGTTGGATGCTTTTGTAGTCTCGGCCTTGTTCATCACAGTGACGCTTGAGGACATCCAGCTTATGCTGAAGCGCTTCTTGACCCTGATATAAAAATAGGTTGCAAGCATCACCATATTTTGCCACCAAACGCAAGGTTTTCTTCTCGCCACCACCACCGATCAAAATGGGCGGATGGGGTTTGGTGATGGGCTGCGGCGCGTTCAATGTTTCGGCTAGATGATAGTGTTGACCCTCGAAAGGTTTGACTTCCTCTGACCACATCTGCATGATAATCTGAAGTGTTTCTTCAAGCATCTCGAAGCGGGTGGATAAAGTTGGAAACGGCACACCTAAGCCAAGTGCTTCGCGTTCATTCCACGCCGCACCAATACCCAACCATGCCCGTCCCTGAGACAGCACATCCAAAGTGGTGACAAGCTTGGCGAGAATACCGGGATGCCGGTAAACCACGCCAGTCACAACAGTCAGCAGTGTAATTCGTTCGGTGAGCGCCGCCAGATAACCGAGGGTCGTATACGCTTCCAGCATATTCATTTCGGGCGGGCCGACTACCCCAATTTGAAAGAAGTGATCCATGAGGCTGATGCTGGAAAAATCGTTGGCATCGGCATACTGCGCGATGTCTTTAATCATGGTGGCGATGGGTTTGCCGTGATCTTCAAACTCGACGACGTGTAATCCTATACGCATAATGTATAACCCTTCTTTCTTCTACAAATTCATAAGCCGGCTAATGAAATTGATACTAAGAATTCAATTGAACCGCCAAGTCGCCAAGAACGCCAAGTTCAAGACAAAGAGTTTCTTTATTTGAGATTGTCGCGCATTTGGAGCATGAGACGGCGCAGTAAAAGGCGTTCTTCGAGTGTCATATGGGCGAGTAATTCTTCCTCGACAGTGAACCATGCGTCGTGAACGGGTTTTTCCATCGAACGGCCTAAATCCGTGAGGAAGATGTGGTTCATCCGCGCGTCGTCAGGTGATAAGACCTTTTTGACGAAGCCCGCATTCTCCATACGATCTACTGCTTTACTCACGCTGGCGGCTTCAACACCTAAACGCCGTGTGATTTCAGACTGTGCTAACCCGTCCTCTTTCCACAGTGCGAGCAGTAAATTCTGCTGACCTTCATAGATGTTGAGGGCGTTCAAGGTGACATTCAAGCGGTTGAAATACAGCTTGCACAGCTTGACAACGGTGTAGCCTAAGCTCTCTGGAATACTTTGCATAGCATCTCGCAATTTCTTTAGCCGACTAAAGAATAATTCTTATTTAATGATGTGTCAAGGCGAAGAAGATAGGAACAAAAATAGACGACTTGCGTGTGTAGCGCGATTTGAACTACAAATAGGTATGGGTTTATGGGTTCCATCTAAAAATAAGGCTGTAATGACATTAATCGATAAGCGTGACCAGTTGAGGGGTTTAATCTGATGACACAAAAAATCGCTGTGGCGGTGGTGCATGGCATTGGCACTCAAGCACCTGAATTTGCTGACCAACTTGAAGAGGCGATTCAGCATATTTGCCACGAGACCTGTGGCGAAGATGTGGTGATCAAACCCGTTTATTGGGCACCGGCCATGCAGAAAAAAGAAGATGATTTGTGGGATCGGATGACATCAGGCGGGCCGCTCAACTTTAAAAAAATCCGGCGGGTGGCGATTGATTATGTGGCGGATGCGTTGGCCTACCAACCAACCCCGTATGATCGCAAAGCCTACGACGACATCCATGTGATCTATGCCAAAACACTACGCGCATTAGCCGAAGAAGCGGGGGAAAAAGCGCCCCTATGTATCGTGTCCCACAGCTTGGGAACAGTCATCACCAGCAACTTTATTTATGACCTGCAAAATGATACGGACGAGCACCCGTTAATTAGTCCGCTTGTCAGAGCAGAGATGACCGGTGCACCTTTAGAATGGGGTGAAACGTTGAACTTGCTGTATACATTAGGCAGTCCGTTGGCGCTGTGGAGTTTGCGCTTCCGTGATTTTGGGAAGCCGATTGAAATTCCGCCGCCGCAACTGATGGATTATTATCCTGATTTACAGTGCGCGTGG
>JACDGI010000753.1 GCA_013821665.1 Anaerolineae bacterium | reverse complement strand
AGCCTGCGAACGTTGCTGATGTGGGTTGGGGTAGGGGTTCCCACCGCCGCACCTTAACTTCCGCCAATCGTTTTAAATGTTACAAAATCGACTTGTGACAGTTGCAACTTTTCTAACAATTGCAACATTTGTGGCAGTCTACTGCCGCCGCCGCCGCCACTGCCGCCAATTCGTCTGGCCTGTGCGCTTTAGCGCCCTTTTTTAACTCAGGCAGAGGCTTGAGCCTCTGACGATTGCTGACACTGACGACAAACTCACCTTCCGAATTTGCCGCATTTGCAGCATATTCCGCAGATTCGGCACTTCGCTCCCTCAAATCCGCCGATAAAACCGTTTTTCGCAATTGCGGTTTTTGCAGCTTTCGCAGTTTCCGCATCATTTGAACAACGGCGTGGCGATAGAACGGGCTGATAACCCGCGCTACAATCCATCCAAATGATGACTTTATGGAGACGAAAGGTTTATGGATGACCTCACAACCAATGGAATTATGGGCATTCTTAGAAAACTCGGACTTCCTGCGCCGGAAAACAGATGGCCTCTACCGGCAGGATGAAGTGAAGCTGATCCGCCACGATCAATTCTTGGAAACCGATTACCAACTGATGGTCGATATTGGTTGTGTCGGCATCCGCGATGCGGCCCGTTGGTACATTTCGCATCCAAAGCCGCATATCTTCGATTGGACGTGGATGGACAGCGTGGTCAAGGCTGCCGAGAAGTTCAAGCTGACCTTGTACCTTGATTTATGGCATTACGGTTACCCCGATTGGCTGGATATTATGAGTGCTGATGCGCCCCAACACTTTGCGGAATTCGCCGAGCAAATCGCGCTGCGTTATTCCTCACTCACACACTTTTGTATCTGCAACGAGCCGACCTTATTGGTCGAACGCGGTGGACAGCTTGGAGAATGGCAGCCCTTCCTTCAACAAGCCGATCCGACCACTTTCCGACAGCAAATTTGCCGCTGCATCATCGCTGCATCACAGGCCGTTTTGAAGATTCGTCCCGACGCGAAATTGATACTGCCCGATCCGTGGCATGCGACTGATGTGCATTCAGAAGACGCACAGGCCGCCGTGTTGGATACCGTACTCGGTCGGCGTGATCCACACTTAGGTGGGAGCAGCCAACTAGTGACCATCATCGGCCTAAACCACTACCGCGACTCGACTCTGCCACCTTTCCATAAGCTCATTTTGAACGCTAAAAATCGCTGGCCGGATAAGCCGCTGTGGTTCACCGAAACCTCCGGCCCGCCGCTTGGCTGGAAGCAGGAGGAATGGTTCTGGTGGATGATGGCCGAGGTGCAATTGGCGAATCACGCCGGTGCGGATATTCCGGTGTTCACATGGGCACCTGCGATTTCAATGTACGACTGGGTAGACGAGACTCTACATCTGGCAAACGGCATTTGGATTCTGGAGGCGGATGGGAAGCGCGTCCCCAACGGCAAAATGCCGGAAGTCATCCAACTCGCCCGCAGTTACGGCTATTTGAAATAGAATCTTAAATCACATAACTGTTGCATTTTCTTTTCGTAGGGAGGATTATGGTCTTTAACTTTTAATACGGAGTATCCGATGTAGGGGCGGAATATGTTCCGCCCTCTTAAAGATTTTCTCCATCCTAATTTGGAAATCACCATAATCCCTCCTGCTCTCGACTTTGCCTCACTTCGGCAAACCCGTAAAGCTGAGGCTGCGCCAGTAGCGACGGTAAGAGTCGGTCTCTTTGGCGAGAATTTTGAGGCGCTCGGCATACACATTTTCAGTTGAGGAAGCCGATGCCTGACGGCTGGCGACCTGAACCAGATCCTCGGAAAAGGGTGTGACACTGAGTTCGGTGTGCAGGTTGAACCAGCGTAGACAGGCACGAATCATCACGTCCGTTTGACCGGTGAGAACCGCCAGTTCGCTGGCTGTGACCATGCCTTCTTTGTGATTACAGGCATATTTGAGCAGACCAGCCAATTGAGCCAGCAGCGCTTTGGGTGTCTCATAGGGGGCATGTTGACCGAAGACCACCAGCGTTTGCGGTTGGACGATAGTAAGCGCCGTATGCCAGACCATCGGATCAGGCGGAGCTGACCAAACGACCAGCGTTTGTGCCTCGCGTAGATGATAACGATCTACGCCTTCGATTTCGCTTGTGCCTTCGCGCCAAACGAGAACATCAGGATACGTGGATAACACTTGGGCAAGCGCGGCCTGTGGTTCGGGGTCACGGCGATAATCAACCACGGTCAACGAGGGTTTACTGTCAGCTAGCGAGAGGTTGGCATCAGACACACGGGCATCCAACCATTCGATCAGGGCTTCACGCTTCCCGTTAAAGACGTTGGGACGAACGGTGTAGGCCAGATCAAACTTGCCTTGCGGGACAGCCTCTATATCCCCAAACCACCAGATGACGCGCTGTTCGTTTCCATCATCATCAGCCAGACGCAGTTCGAGATGATCACCACGACTACCGAGGGTGCGGCGACTCTTGACATGCAGGTTGCGGGTTGCCAGCGTCAGGGGAGGATTACCATTACCGAAGGGCGCGAGTCGAGAGATGTCTTCAGCAAAAGGCAGGTTAATTTCGGGTAGATCAAGATAGGCATCAATGGCGAGTTGAGGTTCGACCTTGGATGTGCCCAGCGACTCGCGCACATAGCTGGATAATCCACGACGGAATTCGAACAGGTTCTCGGTGGGCAGACTGAGGCCAGCGGCCATATTATGTCCACCAAATGTTTTGAGCAGGGACGATTGGGAGCGAATAGCCTCAATGATATTACAGCCCGCGACCGAACGGGCTGATCCACTGAGTAAGCCTTCGTTTTCCGAGAAGATAATCACCGGACAGGCATAATCCTCGGCTAAGCGGCTGGCGACGATGCCCACTACTCCACTATGCCAACCTTCACCGGAAACCACCAGAGCCGCATACTTGAGCAGCGAGTCATCAGCCTCAATTTTTTGTTGAGCGCCTTCATAGACCTGTCGGGTCAGGAAGCGGCGTTTCTGGTTAAGTCCTTCAAGTTCATTGACGCGCTCGGTGATGATACTTTTATCCGAGGTGGTCAGCAGTTCGACAGCCGGATTAGCGTCGGCCAAGCGTCCGAGGGCGTTGAGGCGTGGGCCGATGGAGAAACCGATGTCACTTTCGGTCAGATCAGGCGGGTTGATTTCGGCGCGTTCAAGGATGGCTTGTATGCCGGGACGCGGGGCATTCCGCAGGACTTCGAGGCCACGTTGGAGCCAGTAGCGGGTATCATCCACCTGAACCATGACATCCGCCACGATGCCAAGCGCAACCAGATCAAGCAGGTGGTCAGACTGTGTTTCGTCATACAGGGCGCGGACAAGTTGATAAGCCGTGCCGACACCGGGAAGCTCCCGTAGCGGATGGCCTTCGTGCAGGAGCATGGGGTTAATGATGGCTTCGGCTTCGGGCAAGATATAGGGTAAGGCGTGATGGTCGGTGATGACCACATCGACGTGGTGCATATGGGCGAGATGGACGGCTGAGTTGGCCGTGATGCCGGTATCACAGGTGAGCAGCAGATCGATGTCCTTGAGCAGGATGTTGAGGGTGGGCAGGTGGATGCCGTGACCTTCGGTGAAGCGGTTGGGGATATGGTAGACGACCTGTGCGCCGAGATCTTTGAGCGCCGACACCAGCAAGGCAGTTGAGGTTTGTCCATCGACATCAAAATCGCCCCAGACGAGGATATTCTGGCGCGCGCTGATCGCTGTACAAATCAGTTGCGCCGCTTCGGCCACGCCAAAGAGTGCGGTGGGCCGCGCCGGCGCATACTGGGTGGGGTCGAGAAAGGCGCGCGCCTTGGCCGCTGTGTCAAAACCACGTTGGGC